>JALZOK010000096.1 GCA_030857225.1 Actinomycetota bacterium | reverse complement strand
GCACAACTTCAAACGGCTGCTCGTCCGCTACGACCGCCGCCACGAGATCCACGAGGCGTTCCTTGCGATCGGCTGCTGCCTCGTCTGCTATCGACGACTGGAGAACTCATTTTGATTCGAGTTCTAAGACGTTTTCGTCGCGAAGCCGGAACGCGCCGAACGGCTATGAGGCCACGCAAAGGCCCGCCTCAATCACGGTTCGGGCGGGCCTCGGATGGGTAAATAGCCGCCTCTCAGCGGGTGCGAAACGAGCCGGACGAGAGCGTTTGGTTGCCGCTGCGCTCGATCGCCAGCACCTCCCACTTGTACTTGGTGTTGGGCTGGAGGAACCCGTTCGGCACGGCCATGCTCGTCACCGACCGCGGCACGTAGATGCTCAGCCCGAGCTTCCCGATCATGTGCGGGTGCGGCTCGATGTCCTTCTCGATGATGAGCTGGTACGCGATGATCGTCACCGGCTCACCCGTGATCGTCTTCGAGACGGGTTGCCAGCGGGCGACGACGCCCCGCACCGGCACGGTCGCGCCTTCTGCGGGAGCGACGAGCTTCGGCCCGGCAGGGATGTCGTGCGTCAGCAAGGCGGTGCCTGACGTGCGGCCGAGGCTCTTGCCATTCTCCTGTGCCGGACCAGCGATCGTGTACTTGCCCTCAGGGAGCTGCGCGAGCATCTTGGCGATCGGCACGTCGGCGTTCTCGGGCTCGACGGACTCGAAGAACAGCTCGGTCAGCCCCAGCTTGGCAAGCGTGCCGCGGCCCTCGAACGACAGCACCTGGCCGCCCGGTCCGCGCACGTCGAGCCGCCGCCAGCCTTCGCTGTCTACGAACCCCTGGAAGCCGGTGTCATTGTCCGTCGCGTTGTGCTCGATGTTGAGCTTGGCGTCTTTCAGCGGAATGACGGTGGCCGAGCCGGCCGCGGCGCGCGCCGGCGGTTCGCCAGCGGACCCGGAGCCGGTGCCGGCGTACACGGCTGCCGCTGCGATCAGGGCGGCCGACAGCAGGGTCAAGAGTGTGAAGCTGAGGAGTTTCATCGGTACCTCCGTGGGTTGGGGAGCCTGTCTGTGACCCACGCTACGGCCCCCACATGAGGCGGCCGTGAGAGGCCCAAAGCACCCGGCGGCCTCACGCGGCACGCGACGCAAACCGGAGAAGGCTCCGACGGCACGCTCGATGTCCACGCGGCGGCGATGGAACAGCTCATCGAGACCAACACGGCGTCGGTGTCGATGTACCGGAGTTCCTCAGGATACTCCTCGACCACGGGATGATGGAGGTCGCGGCGAGCTGTCTCGGTGTCTCTCGGCCGATCTGGGTTTGGCCCGAAACTTTCGAATCTATGCGCGGAGGTTCGACTCCTCCCGCCCGACTCCTTCCGGAGGCGAGGCTCACGGCATACGCCGCGCGCTCACTCGCACTTGCACTTGGACTCGCAGCGACACTCGCAGCATCGGCGGTGGCCGCCACGAATGCCTTTCCGGCGAGAATCGACCTACCGGACAGCTTCCAGCCCGAAGGAATCGCTATCGCCGGCCAGCAGTTCTACGTCGGCTCGATCCCGACGGGCGTCGTCTACTCCGGCAGATCAGCCTCGCTGCCGATCTGCGCACAGGGCGCGTCTTGCGCCGACTCTCGAACCCGGGCTTCGACGTCCCGACGACGGTCGCACGCCACGGGAGCCGCTTGTACCTGGTGAACGCCCGCTTCAACACCACGCCGTCGCCGACAACCGACTACTGGATCACTCAGATCAAGAAGTAACCGCGTAGGGGCGAGGTGAGCCTCGCCCCTACATCTTCTCGCCATAGCGGCGCGCGGCCCGGCTCTCGCGCGCGCGCTGGCGCCAACGCTGCTTCGCCTCCCGGCGCAGCCGCGCGCTCGAGCGCATCTCGATCGCGCGCAACTCGCGCTGCAGCTTGCGGTAGCTCTGGTAACGCGCAGGGTCGAGCGCGCCGCTGGCGAGCGCCTCCTGCACAGCGCAGTCGGGCTCCGTGTCGTGCCCGCAGTCGTTGAAGCGGCACTCGGCCGTCAGGTCGGCGATGTCCGAGAAGGCGCTGTCGACATCGCCCTCCCAGATCTGGAGCTCACGCAGCCCGGGCGTATCCACGAGGAGGGCGCCGCCGGGCAAGACGAGGAGCTGGCGGTGTCGCGTCGTGTGTCGCCCTCGCCCGTCCTTCCGCAAGTCGCCGGTAGGCATCAGCCTGCGTTCCGCGAGCCGGTTGATGAGCGTCGACTTGCCGACGCCCGAAGAGCCGAGCAGGACGAACGTTCGTGCCGGACGAAGCAGCGCGCGAACCTCGTCGATGCCCTCGCCCGTCACGTTCGAGACGGCGAGCACCGGAACGCCGATCGCCACGGCCTCCGCCTCGGCGAGCTTCTCGAGATCGTCGCAGACGTCGAGCTTGGTCAGCACGAGCACGGGATCGGCGCCGCTGTCCCAAGCCGCCGTGAGATAGCGCTCGAGCCGCCGCGGATTGAAGTCGTCGTCCAGACCGGAGACGAGCAGAACGGTGTCGACGTTCGCCACCAGGATGTGCTCCTCGGCCTTGAGCCAAGGCGTCTTGCGGGAGACCTTCGAGTGGCGTGGGAGAACCGCCTCGATGGCGGCACCGCCGCCGGCTGCGTCGCAGACGGCGACCCAGTCGCCGACCGCGGGCATCGAGCCCCAGAGCTCGTTGTCGCGCAGCCGCCCGCGGGCGTTCGCGAGCCGCTCGTCCCGCTCGCCGCGCACGAGATAGCCGCCGCGATGCTCCGCGACGATACGAGCGGGCTCGAAGCCGCGCTCGGCATGAGTTTGGAAGGCCGCCTCGAGCTCGTCGGTCCAGCCGAGAGCGGCCAGGGTTCCATCGGACAACGTAATGCTCCTTCACTCGGGATGGGTGAACCAGGCCGCGGCTCGCGGCGTCCGAGAAAGAGACTTGCTAGCGGACAGACGCGAGCCGGAGGGAGATGTAACAGCTGACTTTCATGGTCTCCTCCTCTCGCTCGACGGAACCTCGGCAGAGTACGGGCGACGGGCGATCACGTCAACCGCTTGACCAGATCGACCCAATTCCCGTTGAATGCCGTTCAGGAGTGAGCATCGAGACGACAGCCGCACATGAGCAGGAGACGAACGGCGTGCCGATGGTCCGGCTCGAAGCCGTCCGCAAGAGCTTCGGGGACAACCTCGTCCTGGACGGCATCGACCTCAGTGTCGACCACGGCGAGGTTCTCGTGATCATCGGGGCGAGCGGAAGCGGGAAGAGCACGCTTCTGCGCTGCGTGAATCTCCTCGAGCCGATCCAGGCCGGCCGGGTCTTTCTCGAGGGCACGGAGATCACCGCCAAAGGCGCCGATGTGTCGGACATCCGGCAGCGAATCGGGATCGTTTTCCAGCAGTTCAACCTGTTCCCGCACCTGACAGCGATCGACAACCTGACGCTCGCAGCCCGGCGCATCCGCAAGATGCCGCGCCGGGAGGCGGAAAGACGAGGACGGGAGCTACTCGCGAGCGTGGGCCTCGAGGAGAAGGCGGATCAGCATCCCCATCAGCTCTCGGGGGGCCAGCAGCAGCGAGTCGCGATCGCGCGGGCTTTGATGATGCAGCCGCACGTCATGCTCTTCGACGAGGTGACGTCGGCCCTCGATCCCGAGCTCGTCGGCGAGGTGCTGGTTGTCATGCGAAACCTTGCGCGAGAGGGGATGACGATGCTCATCGTCACGCACGAGATGCAGTTCGCTCGCGAGGTCGGCGATCGCGTCGTCTTCATGGACGGTGGAAAAATCGTCGAGCAGGGTAACCCCAAGGATGTGCTGGACAACCCACGAGAGGAGAGGACGAGGCAGTTCCTGCGTAGGACACTGACGCTCGACCACGCGCTGGACGAGCTCACCATCGATGAAGGAGGAGGGACCGAATGAGACGACTTTTCGTCGTCATCGCCGCCATCGCTCTGACAGGCGGAGGACTTGCAGCTTGGGGTACGGCCGCGTCCGCCCGTGAGGCGGGACCGACGGATCTCGAACGGGCTCAGCAGAAGCTGCCGCCCTTGCCGGCGGACATCAAGGCGAGAAAGCGATGGAACATCGCGGTCAAATGCGATTCGCCACCGTTCGGCTACATCGGCGCTAGAAGCCAGCACGCCGGCTTCGACGTCGAGATCGCACGCTGGTTCTCGAAGTTCGCCTTCGGTAAGGGCAACCGCGTCACGTTCACCTGCGTCACCACGCCGGCGCGTGAGCCGGCGCTCACCACAGGCCGCGTCGACATGGTGATCGCGACGTTCACGTACACGGCCGACCGGGATACGCGGATCGACTTCTCCCGCGCGTACTACAAGGCCACCGGCCGGCTGCTCGTTGCCAACACCTCCTCGATCAACTCGACGAGGGACCTCGCGGGCAAGACGGTCGCCACCACGAGCGGCTCGATCTACGACCGCTGGATCAAGAACTGCTTCAAGGACACGAAGCTCATCGTCACCGACGGCTTCACGAACGCGTTGCTCGAGTTCCGGAACGGCCGAGCGGACACGCTGATGTGGGATGACACCGTCCTCCTCGGGATCGCCGCCACGGATCCGAGCTACAAGCTGACGAACGACCTCTTCCTCCCGCTTCCGTACGGCATCGGGATGAAGCAGGGCAACACGGCCTTGAAGAGGTGGGTCGATTCACGCCTCCAGCTCATGCGGAAGCGGGACCTCTTCTTCCCGATCCTGAAGAACAGTGTTCCGCCGCGACAGGTCGCGCCGTTCGCGAACAACATCCTGCGACCGAAGCAGACATTCACCTACAACACGACCGATCTCACAACCCAGTGCTCGTAGCGGGCGCTGCCTGAATATCTGACGGAGGAGCGGCTGCATCGGCGGCCGCTCCTCCACTTAGCGCAAGACCGCAATTCGCTCGCGCGGTCCGGTCGCGCAAGATCCCTAAAAGGCGTCTGCTTCGCGGCCGCGGCGTTTCGCCTTATGATCGGCGGTCTTCCTTGGTCCTAGCGCTCGTCGCCACATTTCTGTCCGATCTCTCGTCGTTCGTCTCGGAGAACTTCGACGAGCTCGCCTCCGGGCTCCGGCGAACACTCGTGCTGTCGGTGATCGCCATCGCCGGCGCGTTCTTCATCGGGCTGGTCCTAGGCGCCGCACGCGCGCACCGAATCCCCGTGATCAGCCCGCTCGCGGCGATCTACGTCGAGGTGATCCGGAATACCCCGATTCTCGTCCAGATCTTCTTTCTCTACTTCGGGCTCCCGCAGGTGGGAGTCCGCCTCGATGCATTTACCGTCGCTTGGCTGGCGGTGACGATCTGGGGGGGCGCGTTCAACACCGAGAACTTTCGCGCGGGTTTCGAGGCCGTCCCGCACCGTTACCGCGAGGCGGGCCTTGCGCTCGGGTTCAGCCGGGTCGCGACGTTCCTCAACGTCACGCTGCCGATCGGCGGGCGCATCGCGCTGCCGTCGTCGATCAACACCTACATCAGCGTGTTGAAGAACACGTCGTTGATGTACGTCATCGCCTATCCCGAGCTGACGACGACCGCGCTGCAGATCCAGGCGCTGACCCTCGAGACGGTCGAGACGTTCACCGTCCTCGCGGTGACGTACCTGGTGCTCGTCTGGACGATGTCCGCGCTGATCCGACTGCTGGAAGCGCGTCTCGCGCTGCCCGAGGAGCGCTCGTAGATGCTGCCCGACTGGGTCGAGCCGGTCGCCCGATACATGCTCGTGGAGGGGCTGGTCGGCACGCTCCAGATCGCGGCCATCGCGCTGGCCGGAAGCGTGCTTGTCGGAATCACGTTCGGGACCTTGCTCACGATCAAGTTCTTGCCGCTGCGGGGGCTGATCCGGCTGTACATCGAGGTGTGGCGCGGGCTTCCGATCCTCGTCACCATCTTCGTCATCTTCTTCGCACTTCCGGCAGTGAGCCAGCAGCTCGAGTTCGACGCGCTCACCGCTGCCGCGATCGGACTCATCCTCTGGGGAAGCGCTCAGGTCGCCGAGGCGACTCGCGGGGCGGTGCAGTCGATCCCGCGGGAGCAGCACGAGGCCGCATCGGCGCTCGGCTTCGGCTGGATCGGCCGGCACTCCTTCGTGATCATGCCGCAGGCGCTCCGTCGACTCCTGCCCCCGCTCGTGAGCCTGCTCGTGAACATCATCCAGAACACGACGATCGCGCAGGTCATCGGCGCCACGGAGCTCCTCGAGGCAGGCGAGCGCCAGAGCGAGCGCCTCGTCGCGCCAGCGCCGATCGGGCTCGGCGAGATTCACGCGTTCGAGATCTATGCCGGGGTGATGGTGGTGTTCTTCCTCATCTCGTTCCCGCTGACCCGGTTGGCGGCGGTCCTCGAGAAGCGCCTCGTCTAAACGGCCGCGGCTATCCTGTTCCGAGCACGGTGGCGGTAGCTCAGTTGGTAGAGCCCCGGGTTGTGGTCCCGGTGGTCGCGGGTTCGAGTCCCGTCCGCCACCTTCGCTGGAACGGGCATAACCAAGCCTTTGCCGGCTGACGTCGTGTGGAACCCCGGCGCCGCCAGCCGGGAAATGGCAACGTGTTGGCAACGACTATGCGTCGAGCGCGTGCCGCATCCGCTCGAGCCGCGTCGCCGCGTCGCCGCGGACGCGCGTGTAGACGTCAAGCGTCGTCGACGGCCGAGAGTGTCGTAGAAGCGCCTGGGCCGTCGCGATGTCGACGTTGTTGGCCGCGAGCCGGGAGGCAAACGTCGTCCGCAGGTCGTGAAGCCGCAGCGGCCGGCCGAGCGCCGCCTTCGTCGCTTGCTGCCATGCGCGTAGCGCGTTGCGGCGGCTGAGCGGCTGCCCGTTGCGGCCGGTGAACACGAACGCTTCCGCCGCGACGCTGCCGAAGCCGCGCCGCATCAGCTTCCGCCGCTGCCCGCGGACGATGGCCAACGCTGCGTCTGAGAGCGGCACCGTCGCCATGCTCCCCGGCGTCTTCGCCGGCCTGACCGTGCCCTTGTCCCCGAGTTGACCGGAGACGCTCCACGTGCCCGCCGTCAGGTCGACATCGGCGAAGCGCACGCCGAGCGCCTCCGAGACGCGGGCGCCCGTCTCAGCGATGAATGCAACGAGTGGCCTGTATGTCTGACCCACCTTGGCGAGTGCGCGTTCGAGCTCGTCGGCCGCGAGCGCGCGCGGCTCGAACCGCTCCGCGTCGATGCGGCGCAGGTCGCGCGGGAACCTCTCGCGCGCCCTCGCAACCGCGTTCTCCGGTGCGAGCCCTTCCGCGACGGCCCACGTCAGCATAGAGGAGAGCACGGAGAGGACGTTCCGATGCGTCTTTGCGCGCATGGGCGGCAGCCTGCGCGCGAAGCGCCGGACGGCGTAGGAGTCGAGATCACAAACGCGCAGGCGTCCGAGCTGGGGGATGATGTGCCGATGGAGCCGAAGGCGGAGGTCCTCGCGCGTACGCGGCGACAGCGTCTGATCCACCTCGAGCGCCTGCTGGAACAACTCCGCGAGCCGCGCGATAGTGAGACGACGGTCGGCGGTGACGACATCGCGACTCCTCGCCTCGGAGCGCAGCGCCTCCACTTCGGCGACGGCTTCGGTCCGCGAGTGCGCTGCGAGCTTCCGGGTGATGACGCGGCCGTTGAGTCGTGCGCGGTATTCGAACACCTCGCGCCCGTCAGCGGTCATGCGCGCATACAGGCCGGGTATCCGCCGGCCGCGGCTCTCGACCGGGGTGCGCCGGTTCGCTGTCACTGGAAGGCCTCCTTCGGCAGCTGGGGCATTACCACGCTCTCGTCATGATCGATCATCGGCGAGCTCGCTCATCGAGCCAATCGAGCAGGGCCGAGCGGCGGACGAGCAGGCGTTTGCCGACGCGGACGACGTCGCCGTCGAGCCAGCCCCGGCGAAGCCGACAGCGGATGGCGTTCTCGGAGCACGAGACGATCTCGGCCGCCTCCTCCGTCCTGAGCCACTCCCGCCGCGCGTCCGTCCGCTCGCGTGCAGCGATTAGATCCAGCGCGGCTTCCTGGACGAAGACGCGCAGCTCATCGCGCGCATCGGGAGAGAGCGAGGTGAGGAAGCTCACGCCAGCCTCCCCCACCCACCGACTTGCGGGCTAGCCGGTCGCGCTCCGGCGAGCGAGTTCAGCGGAGCTGTCACGGCGTCTGCGGCGGGAAGGAGCCGGTCGCGCATGGGATGAGGCAGATTAGCATACATAGACGACAGCGTGTCGTGCCGGGTAGACTGGCAAGGTGCGTGCGGACACGGTGAGGAGCGCGGCGTTGATTCGGGAGGCGCGGCTGCGAGCTGGCCTGAGCCAGCAGGAGCTGGCGGCCAAGAGTCGCAAGGATCGGACGGTGATTGCCCGCTGGGAGCAGGGGGTGGTGGCGCCGAGCATCGACACGCTGGTCGCGCTGCTGCGCGTGTGCGGCTTTGACATCCCGCTCGAGTTGGTCCCGTACGACCCGGCTCCGGACGAGCGGGTCAGGGAGATTCAGATGCTCCCCCCGGAGCGGCGGGTCGACCGGCTGTTGGAGCGGCGGGAGAGGGAGGGACGCTAGCGGTGGCCGAAGAGGATGTGTTCGACCCGCGCGGCGTTCTCGCCGCGCTCGATCGCAACTACGTGAGCTACGTGCTGATCGGCGGCCTTGCACGGGTGATTCGCGGCACGGACGAGATCACGGACGGGGTCGACGTTTGCCCGTCGCAGCGCCCGGAGAATCTGGAGCGGCTAGGGAAGGCGCTGGAGGAGCTGGAGGCGCGAAGGACTGATAGGCGGCGCGTCTCTCTGGACGAGGAGACGCTCGCGCGCGAGCCGGTGGTCAGGTTGCGCACGACGGCGGGGGAGCTGCAGATCGTCCCTGAGCCCGCCGGCACCCGGCGCGGGTATGAGGATCTGCGCCGGGCGGCGACCCGCGAGCACATCGGCGAGGGGTTGCGGCCGAACGTGGCGTCGGTCGGGGATCTGGCGCGGATGGCGGCCGCGCTCGGGCGGGAGCAGGATTTGGTCCGGTCGTACGAGCTGCGGCGGATCATGGAGGTCGAACTCGGCCTGCAGCGGACGCTCGGCCGCTCGATCGAGCGCTGAGTCACCGTTCGATCCCCAACCCGCGGCCGAGAGGTCTCTCCCGCGTTGGCCCGTGTCGAGTTCGGGCGCGCTCCAGCCGGGAGAGCTCGATCACTCGCTCTCGCATTACCAGAAGCTCACGGTCGAGGCGGTTGAGCTCGGTGTCGAAGCGAGTGAGCGCGGCCTGTCGTTGGGCGATCTGCTCGCGGCGCGATCGGCCGCGGCG
>JALZOK010000143.1 GCA_030857225.1 Actinomycetota bacterium | reverse complement strand
ATCATCGGCGTACTCGACGCCCAGCGTGCGCGTCAGCTAATGGAACAGCTGCTGGCCGCAATCCAGACAAACCGGGCGAAAGTGGTTGTGATCGACATCACCGGCGTCGCGACGATCGACGTCGGCGTAGCCAATCACCTTGTCCAGACGGTCGAGGCGTCGCGGCTGATGGGAGCGAGCGCGATCATCACCGGCCTGTCGTCGAAGATTGCCCAGACCCTCGTCGACCTCGGCGTCGATCTCGGCATGATGAGAACGGTCGGCGATCTTCAGGGTGGACTCGAGGAGGCGGAGCGCCTGATCGGCGTCAAAGCCAAAGAGCGCGACTCGGTTGCCCGGCCGGAAGCCTAGGAGGCTCCGGTGCCCGTCGCGATCGTCCGGCAGGGCGATTATCTGATCGCGTCGGTTCAGTCCGATCTCTCTGACAATGAGGTTCTTCGCCTCCGCGACGATCTCGCCGAGCGCGTAGGACGGCTCCGCCTGCGGGGGATCATCATCGACGTAGGTGCGCTCGACGTAATCGACTCTTTCGTCGCGAGGTCGTTACGCTCGATCGCGGTCACTGCACGATTGCGTGGGGCAGACACGGTTGTCGTCGGCATCCAGCCCGACGTCGCAATTGCGATGGTGCAGTTCCGGCTAAATCTCGAACCCCTCCAGGCGGCATTAGATCTCGACGAGGCACTCGTCCTGCTCGATCGATCCGCGCACGGGGAGGGCGAGGATGGGGCATGAGGTGCACGTACCGATCACCTCGGACGCGGACATGGTTCCAGCACGTGCACAGGGCCGCGCGCTTGCACTGTCGCTCGGCTTCTCAACCACCGACGCGACCCTGATCGCGACCGCGATCTCCGAAATAGCGCGCAACATCCTCGTCCACGTGGGCCGCGGTCAGCTGGTCATGCGGCCCGTGCACGAGGGGAACAGGCGCGGTCTCGTCGTCATTGCACGGGACACCGGACCGGGCATTCGTGACGTCGAGGCAGCGCTCGAGCACGGCCACGCATCCAGGGGCGGGCTCGGCCTCGGACTGCCCGGCGCACGACGCTTGATGGATGAGTTCCACGTTGCCTCCGAACCGCACCGCGGCACCACCGTGACGATGACGAAGTGGCGGATCCGAGATGAACTGGAGCGACTACGCGAGCAACGGCGCGACCGTGGTTGAGCAGAGCCGCACGATCGAGTGGGGATCGACGACGCGGTTCAGGGAGGGGAACGCGACAGGCGGCGATCTCGCAGTTGTGGCCACAGTCCGGGGCGGCACTCTTGTTGCCGCGATCGATGGGGCGGGCCACGGCCCCGAAGCTGCGCGGGCGGCCGCGGCCGCAGCCGACGTCCTGCGAGGCTTCGCGGGCGGCGATATGAGGCTGTTACTCCAGGACTGCGATGAGGCGCTTCGGCCAACCCGGGGAGCCGCGCTCAGCATTGCGTTTCTTTCCTTCGCCTCCGCGCAACTGACCTGGGTCGGTATCGGGAACGTGGAGGGACGGCTCGTCCGACGCCCGCCCAAGCGGCATCGGGCGCACGTGTCCCTCCCGCTCACCAGCGGAGTCCTCGGCCGCGGACTACCGCCCGTCACGCCGACCACGGTCGACCTCACGCGCGGGGACGTCCTGATTCTCGCGACCGACGGAATCTCTACCTCGTTCGCCGACCGGTTGGTTCCGACCGGTCGACCAGGGGAACTCGCCGAGCAAATCGCCGCAGATCACGGTACGTCGGCGGATGACACGCTCGTTCTCGTCGTGCGCTACCTCGGTCGGCCGGCGTGAACGTCAGCGTGGCACGGTTTCGGACGTCTTACGGAGCCGCGCTCCGTAGCCACCTTGACGATCCGAGCGAGGCGACCCTGCGAACCGCCTACGAGCTCGGACGGGACGCAGTTGCGGGCGAGCTGAGCGTGCTCGACCTCGCAGCGGTCCACCATGACGCTCTTACGGCTGCGCTATCCAACAAACGAAATCTCGGCGAGGCCGAGCAGATCATCCGGGCGGCAGCGGACTTCTACCTCGAGAGCCTCGCAGCATCCGAGATGGTGCAGCGCGGATTCCGCGAAGCTCGCGAGGCAGCTCAACTGGAACGGCGCCATGCTGCGCTGCTGCGCCAGCTCTCGAATCTTCTCGCCGACGCCTCGCTCGCGTTCGACGCTTCCGGGTCCTTCGAGGAGATGTTGCACCTCGTTGCAGAGCAAGCCCGCGAACTGACTGGAGCCAAGAGATCTCGTGTCACGGCGACGTTGCCGGGCTGCTCGCGCCCGCTCGAGGTCACATCTCATTCGGACCCGATGGGAGAAACCGAGCCGCGCCCGGCTGCGCCGCTCGTCACCCCCCTCGCAACACTCGACGGACGGGAGTTCGGCTCAATCGAGGTTGCGGACCGGGAGAACGGAGACTTTCGCGAGGTCGATGAGGCAGTCTTGGTGCACGTGGCCCAAATGGCGTCAGCCGCCTTCGAGCGAGCGCAACGCTATGACGTCGAGCGGTGAGGCCATATCCAGCGCCCCTTCATGCGGGACTTGCGGATCTTCGGCAGAGATTGGTCGCTGACCGGAGGACGGTTCCCACCACCTCGTCTCACGGCGCTGCTTCCCGCGCACACCCGTTGCTTGTTCTCAGAACGGTCAACACGAGGCGGGTACGAGGCGGGTACATCGGGTTGGGTACGTGCGGGCATGCGCGGGCACTAGGCACAGGGCTCAACGGCAGATTTCCAGGGGAAACGTGGCCGCATGTGCCCGGCCGTGGACGCCAGTCCCATGCTTGAACCTCCATGGTAAGGAGGGAGTCGACGGTTCGAGTCCGTCAGAGGGCTTGGTCAAAAACCCTTTTCGT
>JALZOK010000142.1 GCA_030857225.1 Actinomycetota bacterium | reverse complement strand
GTTCGCAGGGCTTCGGCGCCTTGGTCAGCGTCGATCCCGACAGCCCGTCCGCCCTTGAACTCCACGCGGATGCCGGAGACGACCGAGCCCGCGAGCTCGAGGGGCATCGTCGCGCTCGCGTAGCCGTCCACCCGCTCGGGATCCGGCGTCGTGAACGTCTCCTCGGTCGGCAGGTTCGGTAGGTGCCGCAGGCCGTCGACAGTCACGAAGTCCCCGGCCTGCCATGCGGACGAAGGGAGGAGTCCGATTGTGAGATCGGTGCCCGGCCCGTGCAGACGGACGGTGTCGAACCGCCGTTCCGTAAGGCGCCCGGCGCTGGCTTTCAAGGCGGCGGTGCGCTCGACCCACGCCTGCTCCGGATCCGCAGTATCGAGCCGGCAGACGTGCGCGACCGTCTCCCAGAGCTGTTCGAAGGCCGCTTCACGGTCGAGGTCGGGGTACACGAGCTCGGCCCAGTCGCGCGTGGGGACGGGAACGATCGTCCAGTTGGTCGTCCGCCGGTTGACCACCTCGCCCGTCTCCGGCAGGTAGGGGAGAAGGTCTCGGCCGGCGCGAGACGGATCGAGGCCCTCGAGGGCACGAGGCGCATGCGGGCCTGAGAGCGTGATCCGCGCGGCGTGCTCGTCGGAGAGGTGGAGAAGCCGCTCGGACATCCACGGCGGCGAATAGTCGAGCGTCTCGTCTGCGGCGTGGGCGATCCGCTCGCGCTTGACCCACTGGTCGAAGATCACCACGTCGACGTACTTCGCTCCGCGCTCGTACGCGGCGCGCGCGATCCTTCGCGCGACGTCCTCTTTGCCGACGAAGCTCGTCACGGCGACGAGCTGCCCTTCCTGGACGTTCGCGCCGAAGACGGCGAGCTCGGCCAGCTTGTCCATCCACACTTCGATCTGACTCACGGCAGCCGACACCCTAGACGCTCGCCGGGCGAGAATGGGCGGGTGCGGCTGAACGCGTATCTCGCTCGCGCCGGTGTGGCGTCGCGGCGAAAAGCAGACGAGCTGATCTCCGCCGGGCGGGTTGTCGTCAACGGTGCGCGCGGCCAGCTCAACACGGTGGTCCGGCCACGAGACGTCGTCGAGGTGGACGGAGAGCCCGTCGCGGCGCAGCGGCTCGCGTACGTGTTGCTGCACAAACCTGCGGGTTCCGTCACGACCGCGAAGGATCCGCAGGGTCGGAGAACCGTCGTCGACCTCGTGCCGCACACGCCTCGCGTGGTTCCCGTGGGCCGCCTGGATGTCGACACGACGGGTGCCCTCCTGCTCACCAACGACGGGCCGCTCGCCCATCGGCTCGCCCATCCCAGATATGGCGTCGAGAAGGTCTACGAAGTCGAGGTCGGGGGCGCCTTGGGCGCGGACGCGCTGCGGGCGTTACGCGAGGGCGTCGTCCTCGACGACGGGCTGACTGCTCCGGCCGGGGCGCGCGTGCTCGAGCGGGGCGCTCGTTTCTCCATCCTGGAGCTGACGCTCCACGAAGGACGCAACCACCAGGTCAAGCGGATGTGCGAGGCCGTCGGGCACACTCCGCGGCGTCTCCACCGCAGCCGCTACGCGGGGCTCGACCTCGAGGGCGTGGAGCCGGGAGAGTGGCGTGAGCTGAGTAGGGCGGAGGTCGCGTCCCTGAGGTCGGCGGCCGGTCAGGTGTAGTGGCCGGGCGTGCCCCTGCCCCACGTCCACAAAGCAACGCCGATTGGGAGGGAGCGGGCGTGCCTCAACGTGACCGAGTGTCAGGGCCGTACGAACCCCATGCGTTCGACCATCGTCTCCAGCGTCGACGCGGACGCCGCGCGCGCCTTCTCCGCCCCGGCGGCGAGCAGGCGCCTGAGGCCCTCCTCATCGCCCCGGAGCTCGCGGTACCGCTCCTGAATCGGAGCGAACAACGTGACGACCGCCTCGCCGACGTCCTCCTTGAAAGGCCCGTACCCCGAGCCGTCGTAGCGGGCTTCGATCGCGACGGGCGAGTCACCGGCGACGACCGACATGATCTCGATGAGGTTGGAGATGCCCGGCTTCGTGTCCGGATCGTGCCGCACCTCGCGCTCCGAGTCGGTCACCGCGGTCTTGAACTTCTTCCGGATCACGTCGGGCTCGTCGACGATCCTGACGACGCCCTGTGCATTCCCGGCTGACGTGGACATGAGCCGCTCGGGCTCCTGGAGGTTCTTGATCCGCGCTCCCTCCTCCGGATAGACGCCTTTCGGCACCGTGAAGGTCTCTCCGTACCGACCGTTGAAGCGCTCGGCGATATCCCGCGTCAGCTCGACGTGCTGCCGCTGATCGTCCCCTACCGGGACGATGTCGGTCTGGTACAGGAGGATGTCTCCGGCCATCAGCACCGGGTACGTGAAGAGCCCTGCCGACACGAACTCCTGGTCAGCGGACTTGTCCTTGAACTGCGTCATCCGCCGAAGCTCGCCGAAGCTCGTCGCCGAGCTGAGGAGCCAGGCGGCCTCCGCATGCGCCTTGACATGGCTCTGGCAGAAGACGATCGAACGCTCAGGGTCGATGCCGGTGGCGAAGAGCATCGCGGCGCCGGACAGGGTCGCCTCGTGCAGCCCATCCGGCTCGTATGCGGTGGTGATCGAGTGCAGGTCGACGATGCAGAACACCGCGTCGCCCTGTTCCTGCGTCTGTGCGTACTGGCGGTAGCCGCCGCTGTAGTTCCCGAGCGTCTTGTCGCCCGATGCCCGGATGCCGGAGAAGATCCGCATCTCGCCATTGTCCCTGGACCGGAAGGACGTCGCACTACGCTCATCGTGCGCAAGATCGAAATCCGCTCGCGCGGATATCGATCGCGCGAAATCCCTGAAGGCGGCCGCCTCCGCGGCCGCTGCGCAGTGGCGCTCTACACTCATCGTGCGCAAGAT
>JALZOK010000141.1 GCA_030857225.1 Actinomycetota bacterium | reverse complement strand
CGGCGTGAGGAGATCGCGCGCAAAAGCCTGGACCCGGCGCGGCTTGCGCGACGGGATCGGCCGCTCGCGGACGTCGCCGTCGGACTCGACGAGCCCGACCCGGCGACCGTCGTTGATGCTGACGCCGGTGAAGCGCCCGTCGATGCAAGGGCCCGCGAGCGACGGCGCGACGATGTCCGCGAGCGAGGTCACGCGGGTGTCAGGCCATTCGCGGGCCACCTCCTCGGCCATCGTCGCATCGAAGATCGTGAGCAGGAGCGGAACCTCGCGGGAAACTGCTCGGACCATCAGCGCCACCCGGAGCACGATTGCGTCCGTCCGCGCGACGACGGCGACCGAGTCAACGCCGCCGTTGAGCGCCTCTCGGACGTTGCCCTCGCTCGGCTCGCGCAGCCGCGAGACCCGAGCGCCCGAGGCCTCCACCGCCCGCGCCGTCTCCTCACTCAGGTCCCCGTCGCCGATGACGACGACGGTGCGCCGGTCGCTTCCCTCACCGGCCGCTGCCTGGCCATCGCTCGTCCGCGGCACGCACAGTTGTTTCGCGGCGGTTCACAAGACTCCTTCGGCGACGTCGGAGCGGGACTGCAAGGCCCAGCGTGGGAAGTGATCGTTCGCGCATGACTCAGTACTCCTTCGTCTGTGGCGCGGCCAGATCGCGCCTGGCCGTGTTTTGGCTCCGACGCAACGGCGGAATGAACGGCCGCGGCGACTTCGCCGTTGTGGTTCTGGCGGACGGCCTCCTCGCCGTCGCATGCCGCCGCAGCGCTAACCGAGCGCGCGCTTGCACCACCAGTCCTTCTGGCTCGGGGTGCTCGCGGACTCGCAGCAGCAGAGATGGTCCCAAAAGGCGAGCACTTCCGCTTCGTCGGACGAGAGGCGATACTCCTTCTGTAATGTCGGCTCCTCTCGTCCACCTCGTGACCCACGATCTGGAGTTGCTCGACGCCGCGATCGACGATCCTCCGGCGCTCGGGCGGTCGCGCGGCTGCGATGTAGCCGAAGCCTGGGACGTATTTCCCAAAGCGCTTCGGCTGACGCGCGACGCGGTCGTCGCCGATCCAGACCTCACACCGAGATGGGAGGGTCGCGGCCTCCCCACCGCCGCCGTTCGCGAGCTTCTCTGCGAAGCGGGCGCCGCGCCGCATGTGCGGACAGTCCTTGCGCCCACTTTCGTCGAGCCCCGTCCCTCCGTGCGTGTGCTGGAAAAGTCCGGCTTCGTGCAATCAGGGGAGGCTCCTGACGACGAGATCGGCAGGGACTCGCCACCGCCTCGACCGTACGCAAGCACCCTGGCGGCACCGCTGGCGACGTGGCCAAGGCGCTGGACACCGTCACCGGCGCCGCTTGGTGCAGCGGCGAGCTGAAGATGGCCGCACGACGCTGCAAACCGAGTTGCGTTTCCGCCGTCGGGACGATCGTGCGCCTGCCGACGGCTGGTCGGTAGGCATGATGACGCCGGCCCCCGCGCGTCTGGTCCTGGGCCCAATTCTGCGCTACGTCGGTGACGACGAGGCGACCCTCTGGGTCGAAACCGACCGCGCGTGCGCGGTGGAGGTGCTCGGCTACTCATCCCCGACGTTTTGCGTGGCGGGCCACCACTACGGCTTTTTATCGGTGAGCGGTCTGGAACCGGGGGCGTGCGTTCCCTATGAGGTCCACCTCGACGGCGAGCGCTGCTGGCCGCTGGCAGACAGTCCCTTCCCCCCGAGCGTCATACGCACGCGGACGCCCGGCCAGCCGCTGCGCTTGGCCTTCGGGTCGTGCCGGGTCACCCTGCCGCACCAGCCACCGTACACGCTGAGCAAGGACCGCGACGACCGCGGTCGCGAGGTTGACGCGCTCCTGGGATTGGTCGAGCGCCTGCGAACCCAGCCGCCGCACGAGTGGCCCGATGCCCTGCTGCTCCTGGGCGACCAAGTCTATGCCGACCAGGTCTCCCCCGAGACGGAGCGCCTCATCGAGGAACGCCGCGGGAGCGGCGACGCAAGCGCGGACGACCCGCCGCAGGGGGACGTCGCCGACTTCGAGGAGTACACCTGGCTTTATCGCGAGGCCTGGAGCGATCCCGCGACGCGCTGGCTGCTGTCCACCATCTCCAGCGCCATGATCTTCGACGATCACGACGTGCACGACGACTGGAACACGTCGTGGGCATGGGTGCGGGAGATCCGCACGGTGCCGTGGTGGCACGAGCGGATTCTCGGTGCCTACATGTCGTACTGGGTCTATCAGCACCTCGGCAACCTCTCCCCTGCCGAGGTCGCCGAGAACGCGCTGCTAGCGGACGTGCGTGAGGCACAGGACGCCGAGGAGATCCTGCGCGCCTTCGCGAAACAGGCCGAGGAGGAGACCGCGGGAACCCGCTGGAGCTACCACCGCGACTTCGGACGCAGCCGGTTGCTCGTGCTGGATTCCCGTGCCGGCCGCGTCCTTGACGAGGAACGCCGCGAAATGCTCTCGGAGGAGGAGTGGGCGTGGGTCGAGGAATGTGTCACCGGCGACTTCGACCACCTGCTGATCGCGACGACGCTGCCGTGGCTGCTGTCCCCCGGTCTGCACCACCTGGAAGCCTGGAACGAAGCAGTCTGCGACGGGGCCTGGGGCCGGACGGCGGCGCGGCTGGGCGAGAAGATCCGTCAGGCGATCGACCTTGAGCACTGGTCGGCCTTCCACGGGTCCTTCAATCGCTTGAGCGACCTGCTCCACGAGGTGGCGTCGGGCGGTCGTGGCCCGGCGCCGGCGTCCGTGATCGTCTTGTCGGGCGACGTGCACCACGCTTACCTGGCCGAGGCATCCTTCCCCGGGCGCGCGCCGATCGAGAGCGCCGTCGTGCAAGCGGTTTGCTCGCCGATTCGCAATCCGCTGGACCGGCC
>JALZOK010000140.1 GCA_030857225.1 Actinomycetota bacterium | reverse complement strand
AGGCAAGGACGCAGGGAGCGCCAATATGCAGGCATATTGGCGCGACTGAGGACGCCGCATCGCGGTGCGTGGTGCGTGCCAGACGGCCTGATCCATTTTTTGGACAGGCCCTTAGGCGCTGGCCGGCGAAGCTGCCGGCGCGGTCGCCGCCTTGCTCACCCAGTAGCGGTTCAGCGCGCCCTGAACCTTCACGAACCAGACGATCGCCGGAATGAGGAGGATAAAACCGGGGAAGAGCCACAGACCGGTCCAGCCGGTGACCGGTGACTCGCGCCCGTCGCGCTGATACATCCGTCCGATCTCCGAGGGGATCACGAAGGCATTGACCGGCCAGATGAGGATCCAGATGACGAGCCCCAACACGCCGCCGACGCCATCGCCCGTGTGCTGCTTCACCTCCTCGTGCGTCTTGTAGACCCAGTACAGGCCGTAGATGCCCAAGGTGACGACGAAGAGCAGGATGCCGAATCCGATCCCTCTCGGCTGTCCCAGGTCTCCGCTGGTGGAGGGCATGACGCTCATCGAGGAGGATCCTGCACCGTTTGGCTGTCGCGTGCGGCGATACCCTGCGCGACGTGAGCTCCCTGCTGCAATCGATCGAGGAGCGTTGGCCACGACCGGCCGTCATGGGTGTGGTGAACGTCACGCCGGACAGCTTCTCCGACGGCGGGCGTTTCTCGCCGCCGGCCGCTGCAGTCGCCCACGCGCGACGTCTTGTCTGCGAGGGAGCCGCTCTCGTCGACGTGGGCGGTGAGTCGACGCGGCCGGGAGCAGAGCCGGTCGATGTCGATGAGGAGCTCCGCCGCGTTCTTCCGGTGCTCGAGGGGCTCCACGGCGTCTCAGTCTCTGTCGACACGTCGAAAGCGGAGGTAGCGCGGCGCGCTCTCGAGCTCGGTGTCGAGATGGTGAACGACGTCACGGCGCTCCGCGGGGATCCGGAGATGGGCGCGGTTGTAGCCGAGCACGGCGCGTATGTCTGTCTGATGCACATGCGTGGAGAGCCGCGGACGATGCAGGAGACTCCTCAGTACGACGACGTTGCGGCCGAAGTGTTCGCGTTTCTCGAGGAGCGAGTCGCGTTTGCGATCGGCTGTGGGATCGACGAGCGGCGGATCTGCGTCGATCCTGGCATCGGGTTCGGAAAGACATCCGACCAGAATCTCGAGCTCGTGCGTCGACTCGACATCCTCTCGGCGCTCGGACGCCCGATCGTCGTCGGGCTTTCTCGGAAGAGCACCCTGGGCAAGGTGCTCGGCGACGCCGGAGCGACTCAGGGAACAACGGCTGCATCGGTAGGCGCGGCCGTGGCAGCATTCGAGATGGGCGCATGGATGCTCCGCGCGCACGATGTCCGCGAGACTGTGGAGGCGCTGGCGGTTGCAGCTGCGGTGAAACGGGGAAAGGTGAGTGCATGACCATCGAGCTGAAGAGCCTCGTCCTGTTCGGACACCACGGCTACCTGGAAGAGGAGCGACGGCTCGGGCAGCGCTTCCTCGTGGATCTCTGGGTCGACGTGGACGACGATGCAGCGTCGAGCGACGAGATCGACGAGACCGTCGACTATCGGTACCTCGCGGGTCTGGTGCGCGAGGTGTTTGCCGGGCCGGAGCGCCTGTTGCTCGAAGGGCTGGGCGGGGCGGTCGTAGACGGGATCCTGGATCGCTTTCCGGCGGTGGAGCGGGTTCGAGTGCGAGTCCGGAAGCCAGACGTGGTGCTCGATCCACCGGTCGAGCACGCGGCTGTCATCGTCGAGCGAAGTCGCGGAGCCGGGCGTCCCGGCCGATGACGCGAGCATACGTCGGCCTGGGCGCCAATCTCGGCCCGCGAGAGGTGACGCTTCTGCGGGCGGTCGACGTGCTCGCGGCCGAGCAGGGAGTTGAGATCCTGGCTGTATCTCAGCTTCGTGAGACGGACCCAGTGGGGAACGTCGAGCAGCCGACTTTCGTGAACGGCGCGGTCGCCGTCGAGACGAGCTTGAGCCCGCGCGAGCTCCTGGACGCGCTCCTTCGCGTCGAGCAGGAGCTCGGTCGCGTCCGCGACGGAGAACGGTGGGGGCCACGCACGATCGACCTCGATCTGCTCCTGTACGGGTACGAGATCGTCGACGAGCCAGGCTTGCGCGTTCCCCACCCTCGACTCCACGAGCGCCGCTTCGCGCTGGAGCCGCTCGTCGACCTCGAGCCTGAGCTCGAGATCCCCGGAGTCGGAAAGGTTGCGGAGCTGCTGAAAGAGGTTGTGTAGCCACCGCCTGGCACGCCGCGAAAGCGGTCGAGAGATCCTTCGCGCGTCCGAAGTTCCGCGCGGGCGGATTCGGGCTTGCACCAACTGTCTAGACTGAGGTGCAGATGTCCCACCTCGACGAGCTGGACGAGTACGAGGCTGAGCTCGAGATCTCGCTGAAGCGGGAGTACTCGGCCGTTTTCGGCCTCTTCCGCTACTGCGTCCTGACCCAGGACGCGACGTATCTCTGCAACCAGCTCGATGTCGAGTCGCTGCCACAGGCCAGTTACCCGTTCTTCCACGTGCGCATGGAGGACGTCTGGGTGTGGGACAAGAACCGCCCGACGCGGATCATCCCGCGGGCCGAGGTCTACACCTCCGGCGATGTCACGATCGAGGAGCTGCGGGGCGAGGGCGATGAGCCGCGGCTGAGCGCAGAAGCGCTTGCCGAGCGCATCGGGCAGCAGTTCTCCGGCGACGACGAGGCCCCCTAAGGACGACGAGGCCTCGTAAGGTCGCCTGACGAAGCGTCCGCCTAGCGGACGCCTGACCTGGTACGTCGCTTGAAGGGGATGCGGCCGCGAAGCGGACGCCTTTAGGGATCTTTGCGCGCCCGCTTGAAGGGGATGCGGCCGCGAAGCGGACGCCTTTAGGGATCTTTGCGCGCCCGCTTGAAGGGGATGCGG
>JALZOK010000139.1 GCA_030857225.1 Actinomycetota bacterium | reverse complement strand
ACGGATGACCTCCTGGGCGCAGGACTCGCGGCTGCCCATACAGCCCGTCTTGCCTGCTCAGGAGGTCATTTTGCGCCGCACCTCAGACGACACCCGGCCGGGAAAACGGTGGATCGAGGCTAAGAACTCGAATCAGAAAGATGCTCCAGCGGCTCAAGGCTTCACTCTGATTCGAGTTCTCAACCAGGGATCTCTGCCCGCGGGCGAGCATCCGCGGTCGGGCGCTCTTAACAGTGCCTGGCACTGTAAGCGTGGAAAGTTCGTGTCAAGTTCCACACCGTTAGGCTCGCCTTTATGGCCCCGTCGTCACCGATCTCCTTCGCCCGCGGGGCGCCCGCGCCGGAGCTGATCCCGTCGGCCGAGCTCGCGGACTGCGCACATGCCGTGGCGAAGCGAGACGGCGCCCGAATCTTCGCGTACGGGCCGGGCGGAGGCTATGAGCCGCTACGGGAGTGGGTCGCCGGCCGACACGGCGTCGAGCCCGGTCGGATCGTCTTGACCGTCGGTGGCCTGCACGGCTTCGTGCTGTACCTGGCCGAGGCACTCGCACGCCGGCCGGGAAGGGTGCTCGTGGAAGGGCCGAGCTATGACCGGCCGTTGAAGATTCTCGCGCGCGAGAGCGTCGAGACGATTGCGCTCGAAATGGACGAGGAAGGTCTCGATCCGGACTCGCTCGAGCGTGAGCTCCAGCGAACGACCGAGCCGCCGGCGTTCCTGTACACAATCCCGACGTTCCAGAACCCGAGCGGGCGCACGCTTTCGGCCGAGCGGCGGGTACGGATCGCCGAGCTCGCTGAGAGACACGCGCTTCCTGTGCTCGAGGACGACCCGTACGGGCTCGTCCGCTACGAGGGCGAGCCGGTCACGTCACTCCACGAGCTGATGAGTAGCGAGCTCGTAACCCACACGTCCTCTTTCTCGAAAACCGTCGCGCCAGGGCTCAGAACGGGCTACTTCGTGCTTCCTGCCGCCGACGCTCGGTCTTTCGAGGAACGCGCCGTCTCCACGTACATCTCGCCGCCCTATCTCACCCAGGCCACGATCGCAGAGCTCATCGAGCGAGGGCGGTTCGAGCCGAACCTCGAGAGTGTCAAGGCACAGCTGCAAGTGCGACGTGACGCGATGCTCGAAGCGCTCGAGCGCGCGCTTCCACCCGGTTCGACGTGGGGCCGGCCGGAGGGAGGTTACTTCGTCTGGCTCGATCTACCCGACGGGACGAGCGCTTCCGAGCTCGCGATTCGCGCCGCTGAGTGTGGTGTTGCCGTCATCCGTGGATCGGATTTCTTCCCGCCGGACTCGGGGCACGGCGACTCGTCGGTGCGCCTCGCTTTCAGCTACGAGACTCCCGAGCGGATCGCCGAAGGAGTCTCGGTGCTCGCCGGATTACTGCGCTGAGAAGCTCTTTCGGCGCTGGCTCCAGCGGTCGAACAGGAAACCGCTTGCGAACCCGATGCCGAGGCAGAGAAGAATCAAGACGAGCTTCGAGATCCTCGTCGAGAAGAACACGAAGCTGATGTCCACCTGCTCTCTGTTCAGGAGGACGATCAGCACCGCGTAGACGGCGAGCACGGCGAAGCCCACCAGCGTCCAGGGAATGTCCCGTTTCTCCCGCGTCGGGATCGAGCCTCTCGGTTCCACCGCGCAAATCCTAGATGCTTGATCGTGACCGCCCCCGGCTGCGCGTCAGTTCCCGATCAAGCATCTACTCGAGGCTCTTACGCAGCGTGTCCGACGACAACGACGCCCGTCAGCGGACGCGGCACGAGCTGCGGCTGGCGCGGGGGTGACAGCACACCGGCCTGGGCGGCACGGAAGGTTGGGCAAGGCTGATTCCCAGGGAGGGCACAGAGACCCTCTCGTCGGAAGTAGCAGTCGTCGCAGGTGGCGGGTGAGCGTGTCTTCGTCATTTTTCCGAAGGTCGCCCCTCAACGACCAGCCCGCATTCTGGCGAGCCGGTCTCGTTCGAACAACCCCTCCAAAAGACAAATACGCCGCAATTTGCGCGTGTTCTCAGAACGGTAAAAAGTCCTGCAAATTCAGCATTTTATCTCAGACGTTGTCAGTGTTTGCAACGCCTGTTGAAAACTCTCCACAGGGATAACCGGCAGGTCTCCCGCATGCTGCCGCGCCTCGTTCGCGTTGTCGCCCGCCGGCACGACGAAGGCATCCACATCCGCATTGCGTGCCGCGATGGTCTTCTGCTGCAGACCGCCCACGGAGAGCACCGTTCCGTCCAGGGCGAGCTCGCCGGTCGCTGCGATGTTGCACCCATGCGTGATGTCGCGTCCGAGTACGCGCGCGATTTCGAGCGCGAATGGCAAGCCGGCCGACGGTCCGCCCACGCGGCCAAGGTCGATGTCGATGTCGATCGGCACTTCGATGTCCGCTTGCTGGTCGACCCTGATGCCGACGATCGCTCGGTCGGGGTCCCCCGGGCTCGCGACAGTCTCGACCGTCACTTTCACCGTCTCGTCGTCGCGCTGCAGGGTCAGCTCGACGCCGGCTCCGGGCTTGCGCCGGCCGATCTCGCGGCGCAGCTCGTCAGGGGTCTGCACGGCGATGCCGTCCACTGCGACGATCACGTCACCGGAGTCGACCTCGGCCGCCGCGGGGACATCCGAGGCGACGTCGATCACGAGCGCTCCCTGCGGTTTGGCGACGACATCCCGTCCAAGCGCGCGAAGCGCGACCGCGGAGGCGACGAGCTCCGAGCGGCTCATCTCGGCTGCCGTCTGGCGGTCACGCGCGTCCTCCGAGGTGCCCGGCGGGAGGATCGCCTGCTCCGGTACGACGGTGGAGCCTTCCGGGCGCAGGAACGGTAGGAGATCTTCGAGTCGCGTGGTCCGGCGAACGAAGACGTCGACGTAGTACACATCGCCCTCTTCGACGGGACGCGCGCCCTCGACCGTCACCCGCT
>JALZOK010000095.1 GCA_030857225.1 Actinomycetota bacterium | reverse complement strand
TCGGCGTCGGCGAGGCGACGCCGAATCGTCTTGCGGTTGACGCCGTACTCGGCGGCGAGGTCGCTGACACTCATATCTGCCACCGGTGACGCGCCTGTACAGCCCGTGGCGCTACCGGTCCGGCCCGTCGATCGAGGGAAATCCCCGTCCGACGTGTCTGCTCCACTTTGTCGGTGATCAGCGTCGAGCGGGCTGCGACGATCGAGCGGGAGCTCGCTTCCCTCGTCGGGGTCGAACCCGACCAGCTGCGCGACTACCTGCGGGGCTACATCAAGGCGGGGCGCGCCCGGCGTACCGGTTTCCGCTTCGTCCGCGGGACGCACGGGGGGGACTACGTCCACGACCCCCAGGGTGTCGACGAGCTCCCCGTCGGATTCCAGGCTCCTCGCAGTTAGCTGTCCTCGTAAGCGAGACGGCTTGCCGACAGGCTGAGGCGCCCGGACTCAGTCTGCTACCCGAAGTATCTGCCCCCGCGCCAGATGGCTCCGGCGGTCGCTCCGGCGGTCGCAAGTCCCGCAACGAAGCCGACAGCAAAGCTGTCCACGCGCTCCATCCAACGATTGCCGGAACTCGAATGCCTCATGTGATGCTCGCACGGCTCACCTCGGCTCTCGCCCGGGCACGGGCTATACCCCTCGCCGCGTAGGCCGCAGGCGACGTACTCCCTATGCGGGCTGAGTGAGCGCCCTACGGCGCGCCGGCACCGTGCTTAGGAGCGTCTACCGGCTTCTTTTCGAGTCCCAACCACTTGCGGATCTTCGCGGCCAAGCTGCTCATGAGATGATCCTACGCCCGCGCAGTCGTTTCGCCAATCGAAACGCCAAACCCTCCTAGCTCATGAGGGGCGGGCGCCGAACGGCGCAGGTCGCGTCCCTGCCGGCGAGCCCGAGCCTCCGGAGCTCGTCGTCTGGCACGAGTTCCTCGATCAGCGGAAAGAGCTGTCGCTCCTCAAGCCGGATGTGTGCATCAAGCAGCTCTCCCGCCGCAGCCAGCGTCTCTCGATCGACGATGCCGGCCGCCACGGCGATTTCGAGTTTGCGAGCGAACCCCTCGAGCTGGACGTGTTGGACGCGTGCCTGGCGGAGGGGAGCAGGCTGCGACGGGACGTGCCTGAGGAGAAGCGGGAAGAGCTCTTCTTCCTCATCCCGAAGGTGGACACGCTCTTCGTTCCTGAAGAACTCCCCGAATTCCCTGGCCGCCGCAAGCCGAGCAGAAGCATCTCCGCCCGCGGCAGCACGACGCAGACGCACTGCCTGCACGAGTCCATTGTGATGGTCGCGCGAGAGGGGGATCAGGGCGGGGTGGCGCCTCATTCCACGACTCTAGGGCCCCAGTCGTCTTCGTAATGGTCGACAAGGACGGTCACGTCCGGCCGCTCGCGGGCGTTCGCGACGCGGCGGAGCCTGCGCGAGCGCTTCCGCGGTCCGCACCCGCCCCTTACAATCGCCTCCTGCACGGCGGGATTATCCCGCCGAACTTCGCCGAAAACACGCCTCCCCCGATCTCCGACGCTCGAGCTCGATCACTACTCCTTCTCGAACGCGTGCGTCGCTACCATCGCCGCATGGTCGAGCTCTCGCTCGTCGAGTTTCCCGCAGACGACCCAGAGCGCGCTCGTCGGTTTTGGGAGGGGCTGCTGGGCGTCCCGTTCGCCGAGCGCGAGGATGGGGAGGGACACGGCCGGCAGACGCGGGAAAGCGGAGTTGCGCTCGGGCTGCACGAGCGCGGGCCCGGGCCCGGCGACCGCTTCTCGCTACCGTACTTCGCTGTCGCTGACGTCGGTGGGGCGCTCGCCCGCGTCCAGGCACTCGGCGGCGAGGTCATCCACCCAGGCGAGCAGTGGGCAATCTGCCGGGACTCCGAGGGGAGCCCCTTCGGGCTCGCCCGGAGCTAGCGAGGGCCCTCTCGGCGCCCGAGCCGCGCCCGACGACGACGAGTGGCGCGTGGAGTCAGACGGCGTCGGTGAGTTGCACATCTTCTGCCCGGAGTGCTGGCAGCGGGAGTTCGGCGACCCCGGCCCTTCCGTTGAGCCAAAGGAAACCCACGGCTGGCAGAGCGCCTCACCGCCCCGTGCCCTTCGACTTCTTGCCTGTCACGCCGGAGGTCGCGGGTTTTGCGCGTCGGCTTCAGCGGTGCGAGATCACTCGGTCGATGACCCCGTAGGCCAAGGCCTCCTCGGAGCTCATGTAGTAGTCGCGCTCGAGGTCGCTCGCGACCTTCGCGAGCGGCTGGCCTGTGTGCTCGGCGATGATCTCCTCGAGCCGCCGCCCGAGCGCGAGCACCTCACGCGCCTGGATCTCGATGTCGCTCACCTCCCCCTCGAAACCGCCGGAGATCTGGTTGAGCAAGTTCTTGGCGTGCGGCAGGGCGACCCGCTTCCCCCTCGTGCCGCCGAGGACGATCAGCGCCCCCATCCCCATCGCGATGCCGACGCACATCGTCTGCACGTCGGGCCTGACGAACTGCATCGTGTCGTAGATCGTGAGGCCCGCGTAGACCGAGCCGCCCGGCGAGTTGACGTAGATCGCGATATCTCTGTCCGACTGCTCCGACTCGAGGTGCAGGAGCTCGGCGACGACGAGGTTCGCGATCTGCTCGTCGATCGGCGTGCCAAGGAAGATGATCCGGTCCCCCAAGAGGCGCGAGTAAATGTCGATCACCCACTCCTCACGCGCGTCCTGCCAGGTCACCATCGGGATCACGAGCGTCATCTGAGTCTCCTGTGTCGGAGGAGAGGTGCTCTCGACACGCGGCCCCGCGGTCGAAGGGTTGGGGAGGGTCTCGCCGCCAGTTCGGTCAAACGGATCCTTCTTGCTCTAGCTGCCTATCGGCACGAGCTGCTCGTCGATCCAGGCGTCCACCGCCGCCCGGTCGAGACCGCGCGCTAGGCCGATCTCCCCCGAAAGACGCCGCCGTGCCTTCACGCAGAGCCCCTTCTCGCTTATCGAAAGCTTCGAATTGGTGCCGTTCGCGGTCAGTGTCCGCTCTCGCCGCGCGCCGTCACGCACGATCTCTGCAAGCTCCAGCGGATCGCCGCCCCTCAGCTTCGCCTGCACCCGCTTCAGACGCTTCAACCAGACGTCCCCGCTTAGCGCGCCATCCTCGCGCAGCGTCTCCTGAACCCGGTGCAGGCCCGCCTCGCTGACCAGCGGCCGCAGCAGCTCACGCGCCCGCTGCATCGGCAGCGTTACCGAGAGGCCGTCTGCGAGCTCGAGCACGACGGCCTCCTGCTCGGCACCGAGGACCACCCTCTTCTCCCGGGCAGCGACACGGCCCGCCCCGTGCGCGGGATACACGACCACGTCCCCGACTGCCAGCTTCACTCCCTCAGCGTAGCCGCCGCGGCGAACTGTACCCCCTGCGGCGAGTGGCTCCTTCACGATGATCATGA
This sequence comes from Actinomycetota bacterium, assembly GCA_030857225.1. Taxonomy (GTDB): domain Bacteria; phylum Actinomycetota; class Thermoleophilia; order Gaiellales; family Gaiellaceae; genus GMQP-bins7. The sequence continues at coordinate 6,185 of JALZOK010000095.1, read as the reverse complement.
GGCCCGTGCGGCTGTCGATCCTGTGCTCCGCGCGTCGGGGGCAAGCGCGTTCCTCGAGAGACGGCGCATCGCGTTTCGCTTCCGAGATGCTGAGGTCATTGACCGCAACCCGCCGAAGGGCGACCTCGCGCTCGCGCACTCGGACTACGCCACCGTCACGGTCCGGGCGATCCTCTCGGCTGAGAGGAGCATCACGAGATCGCCTCGAGACGGAGGCAGAGGTCCCTACTTCAAACTGTAAACATCGGACGACGTACTAGCCTTGCCTGCCGCCTCGGCGACAAGAGCGGGACCCACGAGCGCGGCACTCAACGGAAGCGGCAGGAGGAAGACCGCCAGCAGGAGCGCCGACGAGCAGCATTCGCTAGGGGGTTTAGGCACCCCGCGGAGCGGGGCTCCGCCGGACGGTGCGGCCGAGCGCCGTCAGGAACATCACGCTCTTCCCTTCTGCGTGAGGGGAGAAGAACTCCGTAACCTCGTCGTCGAGGAAGGTGAGTCCGGTGGCGCCGAAGCGGAGTGCGTAGGCGGCGAGGTAGAGGCGGCCGCCGACGATCCCGCCCTCGAGCTGAGCGGCCCGGTAGCCACGGTTGCCGAACCGGGCGAGGATCGGCTCGAGCTGCGCGAGGCAGTAGACGTTCGCCCCGGCAGCGGCTGGAAGCTCTTGGAAGAGGCCGATTCGGCCCGCGATCGCACGAAACTCGCCTTCCTCGAGGAGCTCGAGCGCCCGCTCTGCGCGCCGGAGGTAGTAGGCACCGGGCGGCAGACCCTCGACCGCGTGTGCGATCACGTAGAGGTCGAGCAGGCTCGACTCCGCGTCTTCCGTGAAGTCCGCTGGAATCGTGGCGGTCGCAACGGCGAGCGCAGTGGAGAGCTCCTCGAAGGTGAGCGAGCCCGAGACGTCGAAACGACGCGTCGAGCCCCGGCGGAGGATGACGCTTTCGAGCGGCTCGGTCGGCCAGTCCGCCTCCGCGAGCGGACGAAGGGGAAAAAGCTCGCCCAGGGAATCTGGTTCCCGACGGGGAAGGACCACACCGCGCCAGCGTGCGACCTCCTCCCCGTGCTCGAGGCGCGACGCGCGGTGGAGCTCGCGGATTGCCGGGTAGTCGGTCTCTCTCGAAGACAGCGGCTCGGTCTCGAGGTTCAGCACGGGGGCGTCCGGCGCAGGCGCTGGCGGCTCGGCCGTTCTCCCGAGCGGAACGAGGGCAAGAGCCCCTTCCCGAGCCGGGTCCAGTCCGAGAAGGCGCTCGACGTCCCGATCTACGAAACCTGCGACGACCTTGGCTGCGAGTCCCTGTGCGGCGGCCACGGCAAGCAGGTTCGCGTGGAGCGTTCCACCGTCCCAGAAGGCATGGCGGTAGGCTCTGTCTCCGTACTTCCAGGCATTTCGCCAGTACGTGGAGGCGCTCGCGACGACGACCGGCGCCTGAGCCAGCGACGGCTCCACGCCGGCAGCCTCGATGAGCGCGCCCCGGTAGTCACCGTCACGCAGGCACCGAAGCGCGAAGTCGTGTACGCCGAAGTGGTAGATGCCTGCTGGAAGATCCGGGAGGTCACGGCAGGCGAGATAGAGGTCGACGTGGTACAGAGCGCCCGTGTTCGATGCCGCCCGGAAGTAGACGTCGCCGCCGGGGGAGCGCCTGACCTTCGTGATCCCGGCCGAGTAGTAGAGGACGCGGGCGAGCGCTTGGAGACCCGGCGCCTGCTCGGTAGGCTCGGTCTCTCGCCCGACCGACGCCGAGAGGGCGCGGAGCGCCGAGACGGTTCCGGGCTCGAGCTGACGAGGGAGCGGGATCGTCTCGAGATCGCGGTAGAGCTTGAAGGGGATCGGCTGGTTGTCCCAGTCGAGGTGGTGCGGGTTGGCGCGCAGCCGCTCCTCCGAGTGCTTCGTCTGCTCGTGATAGCCGCGGGCGACCTCGACGTTCTCGTTCGCCACGCGGCCACTGTATTGCCGGCACCGCGAGGCAGCCGCCGGCAGACCCCTTCGGTGGTCGGATGAAGACGATTTCGGCGACCGGCGAACTACTCGTAGATCTGCTGGCGCCAGTCGAAGTAGCCGGGCAGGGATCGATACCGCGAGCAGTACTCTGACTCTACGAGCAGCCGCTTACGTCAAGCCGACTAACGGGAGGACAGGTAGATGGAGACTCTGACGCAGATGAAGTGCGTCGCGTGCCGCAAGGACGCACCGACCGTGACCGATGCCGAGATCGCCGAATTTCAGCCCCAAGTCTCTGACTGCGAAATCGTGGAGATCGATGGAGTCAAACGCCTGCGACGCGTCTTTTCGTTCGACGACTTTGCGCAGGCGTTGGAATTCACGAACAAGGTAGGCGAGCTTGCAGAGGAAGAGGGGCATCACCCTGCGCTGCTGACCGAATGGGGCAGTACGACGGTCACCTGGTGGACGCACAAGATCAGGGGCCTGCATCGCAACGATTTCGTCATGGCAGCGAAGACAGACGTGCTGTACCAGCCCTAACCGATCCGCGTGCGGGAGGCGGAAGCAATGAGGGAGCGGGTGCGGACCGCGCGGGTCGCCCGGCTCGCGACGACCGACCCGGACGGGCGCCCGCACCTCGTGCCGATTGTCTTCGCCCTCGATGGCCAGACGCTCTACTCGGCCGTCGACGCGAAGCCGAAGCGCTCGCGCAGGCTTCGCCGCGTCGCGAACGCCCGCGAGCGCCCTGACGTGACCGTCCTCGTCGACCATTACGAAGACGACTGGGGCCGACTCTGGTGGGTCAGCCTCCGCGGACGGGCGCGGGTGCTCGATGCGGGAGAGGAAGCAGAGCGGGCCCTCGCGCTGCTCGCCGATAAGTACGAGCAGTACCGACGCGAGCCTCCCGGCCGCCCGGTGCTCGCCGTTGACATTCTCGAGTGGCGCAACTGGGACGCCTCGGCCACGGCGTAGCGTTCGCCTTCAGACGGACTCCGGACTGGAGACGGGCGGCCCCGTCGGTGTACGAACCCCTCCCTCAGATGCGCGGCCCTGGCGAGCAGCGCTTGATTGGTCAGGATTTGCTTTCGATCACCTCCTCGATCCAGCCGAGCCCGGCCACCGTGTGGGGAAACCGATCGTCGTCAGGGCGAGTAGGCCGACATGGCGGAGCTCCTCCGGACGCATCTGCTCGGCGAGCGCGCGGCGGGCGTGCGAGCGGACGGCTCCCTCGGCTTGCGCGCCAATCGCTATCCCGAGCTTGACGAGCCGGGCGCTGCGCTCGTCGAGCGGACCTACCTCGTAGCACCTCCGCGCTAGCTCCTGGTGCGCGGCGTGGACGGTGGGAAAGGCGCGCTCGAAGTGCTGGTAGATATCAGGCAGGTAGCTCATCGCAGACCTCCTTCTCTGCGCTGCTGGCTCGGGGTTGCGCTCTTCGTCGTCTGAGCGTTTAGGGCTCGAGGAAGATGGCCAGAGTGGCCGTGAACCCGTGCAGGAAGGCCTTGCCGCCGACCGGGCCGATTTCGCCGCCGCAGAAGAAGCCGGCGAGTGCCTCGGTCCCGAGCGCTGCGGCGACGACGCGCGCGTCGTGGTCGGGCTCGGGGAACATGTTCGTGCCGCGGCCGTTGCAGGTAAAGAGCAGCGCCCCGGCCGGCCGCCCGCGGCGGAGCGCGCCAATGAGCGTCTGTTGGAGGTCTGCGTCGGCTGAGGCTGCGTCGCGGACGAAGAAGCGCAGGGTCTGGCCCACCCGCACCGTCTCGCCGAGCGCGAGCGCGCCCGACGCCTTGTCCGCGCCGAGGAGACCACGCACAAGGAAGTCGCCGGCGTCGTACTCGGGCCGGTTCTCGTCGATCACGAGCCCGACCAGGAGCCCGCGGGCGGCGAGCGCCTGCTCCTCGGAGGAGAGGGCAGCGATCTCCGTGCGCAGGCGCTCGAGCGCCGGCTTGCCGGCGAGCTCGTAGAGGACGTTGCCCTCGCAGCGGGTGATCACCGCCTCGTGTCCGATCGGCCGGCAGCCCTGCGAGACGACGGTGAGCACGGGCAGGCCCGAGACGACGGCACCGACGGCGCCCTCGCTGTGCACCGCGTCGTCCAGGATCAGCGCCTGCGCGCCCGGCCGGCCCCCGCCGGCGGCGATCCCGCCTACGAGCGGAACCCGTTCGTGGGCCTCGTTCAGGCCCGTCAGGAACGGCCCGGCCGGGAACGTGAAGGGATCGACGAGCAGCGCGACGAGCCCGGGATCGTCGAGCTCGGGAAAGCCCGCCACCTCGATCTCATCCCCCGTCTGCACGGCCGCGGCGTGAAAGCACTCGATCTCCGCGCCCGGCAGCGAACCCGCCCAGACGGCCACCGCAGGACCCTGCTCGAGCTCGCGGACACCGGCGACCACTCCCTCGGCCACGCAGCCGAGCAGGTGCCGAGGCGCGAGCTCCTCATGGACGGCCTCGGCGGCCGCCTCCACCTCGTCCAGATGCGCCGGCGAGAGGAACAGGAACGCGAGATCGACCTCGACCCGGCCCCGCGCGCCGCCGCGAGCCTCGCGCGCCGCCTCCGCCGTGGCCTCGCAGGCCGACTGCGAGGTCGACAGACCGGCCCCGATCCGGCACGCAAGCGCTTCGGACTTCATCGCGCAATCAGTCTATGAGCGGCGCGTTCCGGACGTTGTGCTCTGCGGCGTACTCGTCGACGAGCGCGTTGATCTTGTCGGCGTCTGGGAACGCGTAGTTGATCGGGACAAACGCCTCCCACTTGTCGGGGAGGGCGTCCTCGGGGACGTCATCCCCGAACCCCTCCCTCACTGGGGGCCCCGCGTCGGACTCGCCCCGTTTCCGAGCGTCTTCGTGACCTTGTGCAGGCCCTCGACGAGGCGGTCGATCTCCTCGGGGATCGTGTAGAGGTAGAAGCTCGCCCGGTTCGTGGCGGCGACGCCGAGCCGGGCCATCAGCGGCTGACAGCAGTGGTGCCCGGCGCGGATCGCGACGCCCTCCCAGTCGAGGATCTGCGCGACGTCGTGCGGATGGACACCCTCGAGGTCGAACGAGACGATCCCTGCGCGTCGCTCCGCGGGCGGCCCGAAGACGTGCACCCCCGGCATGTCCGCCAGGCGCTCGAGCGCGTAGGCGGCGAGGGCGTGCTCGTGCTCCTCGATTGCCTCCATGCCGATCTCGGTCAGGTAGTCGATCGCAGCGCCCATCCCGACCGCCTCGCCGATCGGCGGCGTGCCGGCCTCGAACTTGTACGGAAGCTCGTTCCAGCTCGTCTCCTCGACCGTGACCTTGCGGATCATCTCGCCGCCGTAGTTGAAGGGCGACATCCGCTCGAGCAGCTCGGCGCGGCCCCAGAGCACGCCGACGCCCGTTGGGCCGCAGAGCTTGTGCGCCGAGAAGGCGAGGAAGTCGCAGCCGAGCGCCTGGACGTCGATACGTCGGTGCGGCGCCGCCTGCGCTGCGTCCACGACCATAATCGCGCTCTGCTCGTGCGCCCAGGCAGCAAGCTTCTCGACGGGGTTGATCGTCCCGAGAGCGTTCGAGACGAGGTTGTTGGCGACGACCTTGACGCGGCCCTGCTTCGCGATCGCGTCGAGCGCGTCGAGCTGCAGCTCGCCACGACCGTCGACGGGAATCGGGCGGAACTTCGCGCCGGTACGCTTCGCGATCTGCTGCCAGGGCACGAAGTTCGAGTGGTGCTCGAGCTCGGTCGCGACGACGAGGTCGCCCGGCCCGAGGTTGTCGAGCCCCCAGGCGTAGGCGACGAGGTTCAGTGCCTCGGTCGCGCTGCGCGTGAAGACGATCTCGCGCGTGGAGGCCGCGTTGATGAAGGCCCGCGCCTTCTCGCGCGCGCCCTCGAAGCGCTCGGTCGCCCGCTCGGCGAGCAGGTAGACGCCGCGGTGGACGTTGGTGTACGAGGTCTCGTAGAACTCGCGCTGCGCGTCGAGCACTTGCCGCGGCTTCTGCGCGCTCACCGCGGAGTCAAGGTAGGCGAGTCGCTTACCGTGGAAGCGCTGCTGGAAGATCGGAAAGTCCGCGCGGAGCTTGCGCGCGTCGAGCTTGGCCTCTGCTGCGATCGCCGCCTCGACGGCCTCGGCGGCCTCAGCCAACCGAGCCCTCCATCTGCAGCTGGATCAGGCGGTTCATCTCGACCGCGTATTCGAGCGGGAGCTCCTTCGTGATCGGCTCCACGAAGCCGGACACGATCATCGCGCTCGCCTCGGCTTCGGACAGGCCGCGGCTCATCAGATAGAAGAGCTGCT
>JALZOK010000094.1 GCA_030857225.1 Actinomycetota bacterium | reverse complement strand
CGCGCCGATATGCCTGCATATCGGCGCTCCCTGCGTCCTTGCCTCGCGGCACGTCGCGCGTCCCATCCACCGTGACCACTTCCCGGACAGGCCCCTAGAGCGAGGGGGCTCGAACCCCCCTCGCCCCGCCTGGATTCGCTATCGCGTCGTCACGTAGATGTCGCTCGACCCCTCCGGCCCGGGCGCGCGACCGAACAGGAGCTGCTTGCCATCTTGCGAGAGCGACGGCCTCGTCTCCGCGGCACCCGTGTTCACGACGCTGCCGAGATTGACCGGGGATGACCACGCACTCCCGACCTCGGCACGCGTCGCGCCCCAGAGGTCCTGACCGCCGAGCGTCCCGGACCGGTTCGACGTGAACACGACCTCCAGCCCATCGTCCCTGACGTTCGGCTGGATGTCGTTTGCGGTCGCGTCGTTCAGCTCGGTGACGGCCGTCGCCGTGCCGAAGCGGGAGCTCGACTGCCTCGTGCTCACAAAGATCTCTCCGGCGACGCTCGGCGTCACGGAGCTCCGCGAGAAGTACAAGAACTTCCGGCCACGAACCTTGCCGTTGACGTCGACGTACGACGGCCCCTGCTCGTCGAGCTCACTATTCGGGCCGGCCGGAGCACAGAGCAGGCGCTCGGGCTCTGCCCACACTCCCGCGCCGCTCGAGTGCGTGAAGTAGATGTCGCCTTGACCGCAAGCTCCGGGGAGCGCTTCCCGGCTCACGAAGAAGAGGCCCTTCTTCCCGACCGGCGTCGGGCAGAAGTCGTCGGCGGCGGAGTTGACCGGCTCGCCGAGATTCTCCGGCGCCCCGTATGGCGCGGTGGTGCTTGCACGGTTGGCGACCCAGATATCGAGACCGCCGAGTCCACCGGGTCGGTTCGACGCGATGTAGAGACTCAGCCCGTCGGGCGACTGGATCGGGCATCCGTCGAGTGACGTCGTGTTCAGCTCGGTGCTGTTGCCGTTGATCGTGTCGATCTTGAGCGCCGTGCTCCAGTCCGCGAAGGACATCGCTCGAGCGGTCGTAGCGATGACCACGCAGACGATGGCGACGCCGGCCACCGCCGCGAAGTGCCTTCTGCCTACAAACATCCTCTGACCTCTCTTTCGGTTCGTCGATTGGGCTGACGATCGGCTGCGCAGCTCGCATCGGACTCGCAGGGGACTCGACGCGAAGAGCCGCGCGCTCGTAGCTGGCTCGCAAACCGCTCGATGCACGTTTGAAACTGGGTCGAAACGTGGTTTGCTACAGCTGTGACGACCTCTCACGGGATGGAGTTCCGCGTTCTCGGGCCGCTCGAGGTACGCGTTGAAGGACAGCCGATCGCGCTCGGGGGCGCGAAGCAGCGCGCGGTCCTCGCTGTCCTCTTGCTGAGACCGAACGAGGTCATCTCCGTGGAGCGACTCATCGACGAGGTCTGGGGTGAGCTATCGCCGCCGTCCGCGTCGCACAGCCTCGAGGCCTACATCTCGCGGATCAGACAGCTGCTGAACGGTCACGGGCCGACCCTCACTCGGCGCGGCGCCGGCTATTGCCTCGAGCTCGGCGGTGCGGTCCTGGACGCCGACACGTTCACGCGGCTACTGGGGGACGCTTCGGAGGCGGTCGACGCGGGCGATCTCGAGGGCGCGTCGGCACTCGCAACCGAGGCGCTTGCCCTCTGGTACGGGCCGGCGCTCGCCGACGTGTCACTCGCGTCAGCGGGCCGCGCGGAGGCCGAGCGGCTCGAGGAGCATCGGCTCCGCGCGTTCGAGCTGCGGTCCGACGCGGAGCTCGGGCTCGGACGCCACGAATCGATCGTGGGCGAGCTCCAGGTGCTCGTCGGGCAGAGCCCGTATCGAGAGAGGTTCGTCGCCCAGCTCATGCTCGCCCTCTATCGCGCCGGCCGGCAGGCGGAGGCTCTCGAGGTGTACGAGAGGACGCGCGCGGCCCTGGATGACGATCTCGGATTGCAGCCGAGCTCGGAGCTCCAGCAGTTGTCCGGACAGGTGGTGCGGCAGGAGCCACAGCTCGGTCGACCGGTTCGCCCGCTGGAGCACGCTGCCGGGCGGGTGGTTCGAGAGAAGGCGAGGAGGCTCTCAGGGCTCTTATTTGCCGGAGCGGGCACCATCCTGGCGATGGCTTTCACGTCAGGTGCCAGCGCCCCAGCAGGTGCGACGGCGGCGCCGATCGTCGCTGAGCCGACATCCAGCCGCGTCGCGCTCGTCCTTCCGAGTGCACCCGAGGCCAGCTGGGACAACCCCCGCATCGCGAACACGTTCAATGCGTTTCGCGGCTCGACCAGCTCGTGGGGCTTCGAGACGGACCTTCTCGTGGCGGACGAGATCGATCCGAGCGCCGACCAGCTCGAGCGCGTCGCGCGGCGAATAGAGACAGGCGACTTCGACCTGGTGCTCGTCCTCGGCGCCGGCGCGACGGCTCGTTCCATTGCGCCGCTCGTCCGAGAGTTAGAGGAGACCCGGTTCGTCTTCCTCGACGCGTCGTTGTCCAACCTCGCGCTCGAGGGCGTGCCGAACGCCGGCGCGGTTCACTTCGCCGAGGAGCAGTCCAGCCATCTCGCGGGCTATCTGAGCGGACTCGTGGCGCCACTCGGAGCGAGGCCGAAAGCGCGTGCCGACACGGTCTCGGTGGTCGCCGGCCCTCCGACCGCGACTTCGCGACGCATTGCCAAAGGGTTTACTCGAGGCGTCAAGCGCGCGCTGCCAGAGGTCGCTGTCCGCATCGACTACGTGACGGCCCTGGATCGGACACGCTGTGAGCGAGCAGCGAATCGTCAGATCGACCAAGGCTCAGATGTCGTGTTCGCGATAGCCGGCGAGTGCGGACTTGGCGCACTGGCAGTCGCGAGAACGCGAGGCGTGTGGGGTATCGGCGAGGAGGAGCTGGGCGTGCCCGAAGGCGAGTACATCCTCGCGACGACGTACAAGGAGTGGGAGCGTGCGGTCGCCGACGTGCTGAACGACCTCGGACTCGAGACGTTTCACCCGGGCGATGTCGCGCTCGGGCTCGAGGACGACTACGCCGTCGGGCTGTTCCGAGTCAACTACCTCGTCTCCGGGGGGATCTGGTCGAAGGTCGTCCATCGCTGCAGCGAGTTGCGGGCGACAGCGGAGGCGAACGACTCCTAGTAGAAGTGCAGTCCCCGTCGCCGCTCGGGAGTGTCGGGCCGCTGACTAAGCTTTCGCCCGAATCCAGCCCGAGGAGGACGAGAAGCCCATGCCCGAGACCGCCAGGATCCGCAACGTCGCCGTCGTCGGCCACCGCGGGACGGGGAAGACGTCGCTCGTCGAGGCGCTTCTCTTCCAGTCGGGAGCGATCAACCGGCTCGGAACAGTCGAGGCCGGGACGACGATCTCGGACGCGGACGAGGACGAGCACAAGCGGCAGCTCTCGATCGCGCTGTCGCTCACGCACGCGACCTGGCAGGAGCGAAAGCTCAACCTGATCGACATCCCGGGCGATCCGAGCTTCCAGGGCGAGCTGCGTACGGCAGCGCGGGTTGTCGAGGGGACGCTTGTGACGGTGTCCGCTGTCATGGGAGTGGAGGTCGGCACCTCGCGGGCCTGGCGGCTCGGAGAGGAGCTTGGGCTCGCGCGCGTCGTCTTCGTCAACATGCTCGACCGCGAGCGCGCCGACTTCTTCCGGACGCTCGAGCAGCTTCGCTCCCAGCTTTCCCCGCAGTGTGTCGCCGTCCACATCCCCATCGGCGAAGAGCACGAGCTGACCGGGATCGTCGACGTCCTGCACATGTGCGCGTACTCGAGCCCCGAAGGAGCGAAGGAGGGCGAGCCGGGGCCGATCCCCGACGACATGGCCGACATCGCCGCCGAGTACCGCGAGAAGCTGCTCGACGCCGTCGTCGAGACCGACGAAGCGCTCATGGAGCGGTACCTCGAGGGTCAGGAGCTCGACGCGCACGAGGTTGCGTCGGCGTTGAAGGCCGCGGTCACGAAGGGCGAGGTGTTTCCAGTCGCGTGCGGTGTGGCGACGAAGAATCTCGGGACGCACGCGGTACTGGATCTGCTCGTCGAGGGCGTTCCCTCTCCCGCGAAGAAGGGGTCGCCGATCGATGTCGACGGCGCGTCCACCGCGGTCTTCGTCTTCAAGACAGTCGCCGACCCGTTCGCGGGCCGGATCAACGTCTTTCGTGTTCTGAAGGGGCGGATCACTGCCGAGACGACGCTCGTCAACCTGCGTGGCAAGGGGAAGGAGCGACTCGGCTCGCTCCTCGAGTTGCAGGGGAAGGAGCACAAGCCGGCACTCGACTACGTGGAGGGCGACATCGGCGGTGTCGCCAAGCTCAAGGAGGCGCAGACCGGCGACCTCCTCGTGGACAAGGAGGTCGCGATCGAGGCTCCGGACTTCGGCTTCCCTGAGCCCGTGATGAGCTTTGCGATCACCCCGAAGACGAAGGGCGACGAGGAGAAGGTGGCGACGTCCATCCGCCGCCTCGCCGAAGAGGATCAGACACTGCATCTGCGGCGTGATCAACAGACTGGAGAGGAGATCCTCTCCGGGATGAGCCAGATGCACGTCGAGGTCGCACTCGAGCGCGCCAAGCGGCGCTTCGGCGTCGACATCGAGCTGCACCCGCCGCGCGTGCCGTACCGCGAGACCATCCGCCGCGAGGCGCGCGCCCACGGCCGCTACAAGAAGCAGACCGGTGGCCGAGGCCAGTTCGGCGACTGCCACATCGTCGTCTCGCCCTTCGAGGAGGGCGAGTACGAGTTCGTCGACAAGATCGTCGGCGGCGTCATCCCGCAGAGCTACCGCCCGGCCGTCAACAAGGGAATCCAGGAAGCGATGAACCACGGGGAGCTCGCCGGCGCGCCGGTGCAGGGCGTGCGCGTCCAGCTCGTGGACGGTTCGTACCACACGGTCGACTCATCCGAGATGGCATTTAAGATCGCCGGCTCGATGGCGTGGAAGGACGCGTACATGAATGCCGATCCGGTGCTGCTCGAGCCGATCATGGAGCTCGAGGCGTCGGTTCCGGACGATGCGGTCGGCGCCGTCAACGGCGACCTGAATTCGCGCCGGGGCAGGCTGCAAGGGATGGAGCCGCTCGGCGGGATGACGACGATCCGCGCCGAGGTTCCCATGGCCGAGCTCCTGACCTATTCGCAGTCACTCACCTCGATGACGGGCGGGCGCGGTGACTACTCGATGCACTTTCTCCGCTACGAGGAAGTGCCGGCGCACGTCGCGCAGAAGGTGATCGAGGAGACGAAGAGGGAACGCGAGGCCGCGGCCGCGCACTGATCTTGCGCGAAGACCGGAATCCGCTAACGCGGATTTCGGGCGCGACAGGCAAAACCCCTTCATGTGGTGCCTGGGACCGGAATCCTCGGGGTGTGAAGTCGCTCGTCGGCCGACTCGGTCGTCCGGGTGAACGCGGCCGTGCGTGGCGCCAGACCCCTTCGGCTTCTCCACAGCTGTGGATAAGTCGCCACGGTGCTAGGGTCCTCGCCATGCGCGTGACCAAAGCGACCGTCATCCGCGCCTGCGCGGTCTGTGAGCGGACGCTCCTGCAGGGCGAGTACACGGTGAGGTTCTCGCCGGACGGCGTCGAGTTCGTCGACGTCTGCCCCCTCTGCCACGAAGCCGCGCTGGACTACGGGTGGGTTCGCGAAGGAGGCCCGATGTCGCGCGCGATCGCGCCGCACGCCCGCCGAAAACGGCCTCGTTGGGCCCAGCTTCTCGGCGTGCAGTCCAAGGAGGCTCAGCCGGTCGTGTCGGAGCCCTTGCTTCGCCGACTCTCCGACTCGGAGGCCGCGCTGGTCGAGGCTGCTGACCTCTTCAACGCAAGCCTCTTCCGGCGCACTGTCGAGGGCGTCGCGCGGGCTCTCGGAGATCCGCTCGTCTCGATCGTGCCGCTTTCAGGCGTCAACAGCGAGCTCGTCCTGACCTTTGCCTGGGAGATCACCTGGTACCAGTACCGCGTCATGCCCGAGGCCGGTCAGCCGATCCGCCTCGCCGACCGGGGCGCAGACATCTCCGAGATCGAGACGGCATTTACCGAGTGGAACGCCCACCTCGACGAGAGTGGGCGCGTCGTTCCGAGCGCCGCACGGTAGCCGAGGGCCGGGTACGTCCGGCCCTTACAATCCGCCGATGGCTACGACGCTAAGCCCGTCTCGGAACTTCATCGGCGGCGAGTGGGTGGACGCGGCCTCAGGCGAGACTTTCGAGTCCAGGAGCCCGGCTGACGGCGAGCTGATCGGAGTCTTCCCGAAGTCCGGACCCGAGGACGTCGACCGTGCGGTCGCAGCGGCGAAGGAGGCGTACGCCGACTGGCGGCTCGTCCCGGCGCCGAAGCGCGGCGAGATCCTCTATCGCTTCGCGCAGCTCCTCGCCGAGCGCAAGGACGAAGTCACTGACCTCATGACCCACGAGATGGGGAAGGTGGCGCCCGAGGCCGGCGGCGATGTCCAGGAAGCGATCGACATGAGCTACTACATGGGCGGCGAGGGCCGGCGCCTCTTCGGACAGACGACGCCCTCCGAGCTCCGAGACAAGTTCAACATGTCGGTGCGCATGCCGATCGGGGTCGTCGGCGCGATCACGCCCTGGAACTTCCCGATCGCGATCCCCTCGTGGAAGATCGCGCCCGCGCTCGTTGCCGGGAACACGGTCGTCTTCAAGCCTGCGACCGACACCCCCGCGCTCGGGCAGCGGTTTGTCGAGCTGCTCGACGAGGCCGGAGTTCCCAAGGGCGTCGTGAACATCGTCCACGGCGGCGGGGCCGCAGTCGGCGATCGCCTGGTTCGCCATCCCGATGTGCCGGTGATCACGCTCACGGGCTCGCGTGACACGGGTGTGACCGTCATGCAAAACGGCGCGGAGAATCTCAAGCGGATCCACCTCGAGCTCGGCGGCAAGAACGCGATCATCGTCCTCGACGACGCAAACCTCGACCTGGCAGTCGACGGGATCGTCTGGTCGGCGTTCGGCACCTCGGGCCAGCGTTGCACTGCTGCGAGCCGAGTCATCGTTCACGAGCGGGTGTACGGGGAGCTCTCGAGTCGGCTGGTAGCGGCAGTGGAGAAGCTCACGCTCGGACCGGGCTGGGAGGACGAGACGGACGTAGGTCCGGTCATCAATCAAAGCGCACTCGACAAGATCCACTCGTACACGGAGATCGGCGTCGACGAGGGCGCCAAGCTGCTCATCGGGGGAGAAGTCGCGAGCGAAGGCGATCTCGCCAAGGGCTTCTACTACCGGCCGACGATCTTCGGTGACGTCGAGCCCGGGATGCGTATCGCGCAGGAGGAGATCTTCGGCCCGACAACCGCGCTCATCCCGGTCAAGGACGAGGACGAGGCGACCCGCGTCTCGAACGGCGTGCGCTTCGGCCTCTCCTCCTCGATCTTCACCCAGGATGTCAACCGCGCGTTTCGCGCGATGCGCGATCTCGAGGCGGGGATCACGTACGTGAACGCCGGGACCACCGGCGCCGAGGTGCACCTGCCGTTCGGAGGCACGAAGGACACCGGCAACGGTCACCGCGAGGCTGGTCAGGCCGCGCTCGACGTCTACACCGAGTGGAAATCGGTCTACGTCGACTACTCGGGGACGCTGCAGCGCGCGCAGATCGACAACGCGTGACGGAGAAGGTCAATCTCGCGGAGAAGCTCGCGCTCGTCGACGCGGCGTTTCAGCCCAAGATCGTCTCGCGCTACAACAGCGACAAGGTCATGGTCGGGAAGATTCGCGGCGAGTTCGTCTGGCACGCGCACGTGGATACCGACGACTTCTTCCTCGTCCTCGACGGCCGGCTGACGATCCAGCTCCGTGACCGCGACATCGAGCTCGGACCGGGGGAGATGTTCGTCGTGCCGCGTGGAGTCGAGCACTGTCCGCGGGCCGATCCTGAGGCGCACATCCTGCTCATCGAGCCGACCGGGACGCCGAATACCGGCGATTCGGCGGAACGGGACGCTGCGCCAGAGGAAGAGATCTGAGTCGGGTCAAGCTCGTCTGGTTCGTGCCCGAGGACGCGCTGGACTCGACGCGCTCCGCTGTCTTCGACGCCGGAGGCGGACAGATCGGGGAGTACGCGCGCTGCTCGTGGTACACGGCGGGAACGGGCACGTTCCTCGGAGGCGAGGGCACGGAACCGGCGATCGGTGAACAACGGAGAGAGGAGCGCGTCGCGGAACTCCGCGTCGAGATCGTCGTGCCCGACGAACGACTGGAGGCCGCGGTCGCGGCGCTCAAGCTCGCGCACCCGTACGAAGAGCTCGCGTACGACGTCTACCCGCTCGTCGACGTGTGAAGGCCAAGCTCTTTACCGACGGCGGCTCGCGTGGTAACCCGGGGCCGGCGGCGTACGGCTTCGTGCTCGAGGCAGAGGACGGAACCGTGCTCGACGCGCGCGGCGAGACGATCGGCGTCGCGACGAACAACGTCGCCGAGTACACGGCGCTCGTCGCAGGGCTCGAACGAGCGGCAGAGGTGGGAGTGAAAGAGCTCGAGGTCGTCTCCGACTCCGAGCTCCTCGTGAAGCAGATGCGCGGCGAGTACAAGGTCAAGAACCGCGCGCTCCAGGAGCTTTTCCTGGACGCCTCACGGCTCGCTCGCAAGATCCAGCGCGTGAGGTACACGGCGGTTCGCCGTGAGCACAACGAGCTCGCAGACAGTCTCGTGAATGAGGCGCTCGATCGGTCCACGCCCTGAGCCACGATGCGCTCGAACCCGCCGCTCTCGTCAGCGACCGCGGCGCTCAGGGCGTTAGCGCGTCGAAGCTATAATCGGCCGCTCCGGCGGATGTAGCTCAGTTGGTAGAGCGTCTGCTTGCCATGCAGAAGGTCGTGGGTTCGAGCCCCATCATCCGCTTTCTCCCCAGGGTCGGTGCCAAGACCTTCTGCGTGCACGTCGCAACAGCAGCTAGTCGCTCCCGGCACGAGCGCGCGGAAGACGCCGAGGGCGAATCTCCCGGAAGCGTCGCAAAGCCCGTTCTGAGGGTGTCCAGAGCCGCCTCGGGCCTGCGCGCGGCGCTCGAGTCCAGGCGCCCGCCGTCCGCTTGCTCAAGAAGGATGCACGAGTGCGGCAAGCAGGCGCAGGCAAGCCGAAAGCGGTGGCAGCATGGGAACACCCCGCACGGGTGCGGGGTCGTGTTTGCTCGGCACTGTTCTTCTTCCCGCGTGGCGGCTCGGCGCAGGTCACCCGTGCGCTTGCCCGGGCGCTGCCCGAGACAGGCTGGCAGATGACGCTTGCCACGGGCTCGCTGGGCGTGCCAGGTGATCCGACGCACGCCGGAGGCTTCTACTCCGGGATCGACATCGCTGCGGTCGACTACTCGCCCGCTCTCCGGCTCGCCGATCCGCTGGCTGCCCCCGTGCCCTTCCAGCCCTCCTATGAGGACCGGCCGACAGGCCCCGATCGTGTCTTCGCCACGGTCGACGATGCCGCCTATGAGCGTCTCGTTGCGGCCTGGGCGGAGGCGCTCGCTCGCGCCGGCGCCGCCGACGCCGATCTGCTCCACCTCCATCATTTGACGCCCGCGCACGAGGCTGTCCTGCGTGCCTTCCCCTCGCTGCCGATCGTCGGGCAGCTGCATGGCACCGAGCTTGCCTTCCTGCGCGCGTTGGCGGCGGGGCCGCCCGCGAGCTGGCGCCACGCGCGCGCCTGGGAGCCGCGGCTACGCCGCTGGGCGCAGGCC
>JALZOK010000039.1 GCA_030857225.1 Actinomycetota bacterium | reverse complement strand
CCGTAGAACTGCGCGGGCGCGGGAAGATCTTCGACCCGGCCGGAGGCGAAGACGCGGAAATGCCGGTCGTCCGTCATTCGGTGTTGCGCCAGAACTTCGAGGTACTCGTCGCCATTCTCGGCGCCCCAGAGGTAGCCAATGTGCCACCCGTGCTCGAAGATATGGCCCGGCGCACGCGCTGTCACCGAGTCTGGCGGAAGCGAGATGTTCCAGTGCTGGAAATACTCGGTGAAGTACATCTCAATGGCGTCGATGGGTGACACGCCTACATTGTGCACCGACCAAGCTCGACACCCGGCAAAATGCTCTCGATGTTGGCGCCGCTCACGGAGGCGATTGCAGCGGCGGTGACCGCGACCGGCGACGCAATCACCGCGTTCGGCGAAGAACTAGAGACGCCCTTTCACGAGCGCCATACGCAGGTGATGCTCGTCACAGCTCTCCAAACCTTGGTCGCCGCGACACCCCTCGACCTGTCTGTCAAACCGAACTCCACTGCGGGCTTCGACGAGTGGCCGGGAGTCGGCCCATGACGTGTCGCTCCTCGACAAGGAGGGCGTCCCCGCCGCGCGTTCCTCGAGCTCAAATGGGGATCTAAGACGCTGTACAACTGCATCTGGGATCTCCCGAAGTGGGCGTTGCGTTGGCCAAACAACACACCCGTGGCGAGTACCTCGTCGCAGGTGCTCCTACAGGCGAGTGGGAAACGCGGGCGGTGCCGAGCTGTTTCATGCCGGCGATTGGTCGGTTGCTCAGCTCCTCGTGAAATACGGCAAGTATTGGAAATTCTGGGAGGAAGACGTGAAGACGCACCCCGTTTCGCTTCCGGCCCGGATCGAGACGCAGCCGGTGAGGGCGGTTCCAGCGGTAGTACGTGGGGACGAGTGGGAGTTACGTTGCGTTGAGGTCACGGCCGCGGATGGCAACTGGCTCAATGCCCACCGGTCTACTCGCCGACCGGAAGCCGTTCGAGCTCGGTCCGTTCAAGACCACGCCGTTCCTCGTCGATCACAGCGCCTTCGACGCATACGCGCTGCTCGTTGAGGCCCCCAGGCTCAACGGCTGCTCGTAAAGCGGACGGCCTCCTTCGACCGGGTTCGGGAGATCGTGTCGAAGCGGATCTATGCGGAGGAGTTGGCCGCTTCGCCGCAGCAGTACGTCGTGTGCTTCGGGCAGTCGATGGGGCGAGAGCTTGGACGCGCGGGCTGCCTCAGCGGAGCTTCCGCGATCTGGTCGATGTGGCCCGGTTACTTGCGAGACCCTTCCGGCGAGCGGCTTCAGCGCTGAAGATCGCTGTCAGCGTGCGGGTGTTCGAAAGGATCCGGGAAACGTTTTCGTCTAGCCCTGCCGGATCGTGAACGTCGCCGTTAGCGTGCGCGTGTTCGGAAGGATGCGTGCGACGTTCTCGGTGTTCTTCGTCTCCTGATAGTCGGACACGCGGAGTCGTAGACGATGCTTGCCGACGGCGAAGCCGGTCACCTTGACGCGGACCACACCGCGCTGGTACTTGGCGCGGGTGAGACGTCCGTCGATCGTCGCGTGCAGTGAGTCCGGGTGGACGCCCGACCCCGCGTCGGTTGCGGAGACGAGGACCGAGCTGGTCCCGTGCCGCACCGAGCGCGTGCGGAGGCGCAGCGTCGGCGGCGTGACGTCGTTGACCCAGTAGCGGAACGTGAAGCGTCCGGCACCCGCTCGGGTCGCGCTGTCAAAGACGAGCGCGTACTCGCCCGGCAGCGGCGAGAGCGCGCCCGCGGCGGGAACGGGACTGCGGAAGCCGTCGAGGTACGGGTTGTGATGCACCGGCAGACCCGCGTAGCCCGTGAGCCGGCTCTCGTCCAGGCCCGCAACCACGCGCGGCTCGACGCGACTTCCCGGCGCGTTCTGCGTGACGACGACGCCGAAGTTCGCGACCCGCCGAGCGAGGCGGATGCGATAGACGGCCTCGGGCCCCCGCAAGAAGGTGTTCAGACCGACCCCACTCGGATTCTCCGGATAGCGGTAGCGCGTCGCACGACCCGGCTTTCCTGCGGTCGTTCCACGATAGACACCCGCGCGTCGGAGCGCGATCGGCTCATGTCGCGCCAATCCGCGCACTGCGACTCGTCCCCAAAAAGGCACGCGGCGGACGTCGGCTCCGCGCCGGAGCTCGACGAAGCCGCTGAGGTCTCCCTGCGCGGCAGCGGCAGAGGTGAAGGCTTCGTAGAAGAGTGATCCCGGAACCGAGACCGTTGCGGGGAGCACGAGACGTGCGCCCACGGGAGTCTCTCGCCGGACCCACGCGACCTGCCAGGCACCCGTCCCCCCGCCGGCATCGGTGAGCGCAATCTCGCCTTCGCTCCGCGCACTCCGCGCGAGCAGACCGAACGAGATCCCGGCAGGCTCCGCGAAGAGCAGTGGCCGGTCGGCTCGGCCGAGCGTCACGACGCCGCCTCCCTGGAACTGCGGGGCGGCGAGGCTGTCCTCGTCGGTCGAGGCATCGGTACCCGTCTGCACGAGCGCGGACTTCACCTGCGCGACCGTCCAGGCCGGATGCCGCTGCACGAGCAGGGCCGCAGCACCTGCGACATGGGGTGAAGCCATGCTCGTCCCTGAGAAGGACGACCATCCGCTGGGCACGGACGAGAGGATGTCGACTCCGGGAGCGGTCACGTCTGGCTTCAGCCGCAGGGAGATCGTCGTCGGGCCGACCGAGGAGAACCCGGCGTGGGTGCCGCGTGACGTCGTCCCGTTCACCTCGACCGCCCCGGCCGTGATCGCCCGCTCGGAGTTCGCCGGCGAGGAGACGGAGCCGGCGCCCAGGTCGTTGAAGTCGTTTCCCGCCGCGACGACCGAGACGACACCGGCCGCTGCGGCAGCGTCGAGCGCGCGGGCGACCACGTCGCGGCTCGGCTCGAGCTCGGGCTGGCCGATCGAGAGGTTGAGGACGTCCATGCCGTCTCTGACGGCGGCTTCGATCGCGGCCACGATCTCGGGCGCGTTGCCGTTCGGGCTCAATCCCGAGTCGGTTCCGACGAGCGCCTTGTAGTTCCCGATGTAAGCGCGCGGCGCCACCCCCGACACCGTGCGATCGGTAGCCTGGGTGCGAGCGTTCCCCGCTGCGATGCCCGCGACGTGGGTTCCGTGCGAGGAGTTCTCGCCGTCGAACGCGAGCGCGGCATTCTTGTAACGCACTCCGGGCGGCGGGAACGCGCGCGCGACGATCACCTTCGCGTTCGTGAATCGCACCTGACCCTTAGGAAAACCGACGGGCATCGTGTATCCGGCAGGATCGAAGAACGAATGGCCGTGGTCGACGCCCGTGTCGATGACAGCGATCTTCACTCCCTGTCCCGCGGTCTCGAGACCGTCGCCCCAGACGCTCGTGGCGCCAATCTGCTGCGGGCTCCGGTCGAGCTGTGGAACGTACCGTGCGGAAGCGAAGACCTCGCGAACGCCGGTGAGCGCGCGGAGGCGGGACAGCTGCGCGCTCGGGAGTACAACCGCGAAGCCGTTCGTCACCAGGCGGTAGCGCCAACGAACCCGCGCTTCCGGAAGCCGGCGGGAGAGCTCGTGTCTGAACGCGCGCTGTTCGGCCGCGATTCGGGACTCTGTCCCAGGAGCATGCGCGAGCGGTGGGGCGGCCAGCGAGACCACGACCTCCGACCGTCCGTTCAAGCCGGCGCTGGGCCGAGCCTTGCAACAGTCTGTTACATGGCTGGCGGACGGAGTGCGCCCGGCGCCGCCGATCACCAGGACGGCGAAAGTCATCGTAAGAATCGCGCCGACGCGGGTCATCGAAGGGTGAGACGAGCCGAGGCTAGAATCGGTAGGTCGCGCGGATGTGGCGGAATTGGTAGACGCGCACGGTTCAGGTCCGTGTGCCCGAAAGGGCGTGGAGGTTCAAGTCCTCTCATCCGCATCAACGCAGCCGCGCCCTCGTCGTAGTCGACGCCCGTCATGCTCCGATTGTGGCGATGAAGTCCGCTCGCGCGCCGGATCCCTTGTTCGAGGGACAGTCGCCAATCGCGAAGGGACGACGAGTCAGGAGTGGACGCGCTCGTTCTCCGTGTCGCGATCCTGGTGCTCGCGCTCGCGTTTCCTGCCTGGATAGCCCTGTCGCTTGCAGTCGTCCTCGGTCGCCTGCGCCACGACCGGCGAATCCAACAACGGCAGGCCGATGAGCTCTACCCGCGTGAAGCAGCTCGACTGATCCGACGCGCCCACCGGCAGCCACACACCGAATGGGGAAGGTGGCGTCGCGTTGCCGCGCTCACGCGTCTCGCCCGCGCCCACCATGTGGCTGCGCCACAGCTTCTCCATCCCGCTCTCGCAGACGCCGACCCGAGGGTCGCCAGCGCCGCTGTCCGCAGCCTGGGCGACCTCGGAGACGAATGGGCGATCGAGATCCTGGTCGCAGCCCTTCGAAACGGAGGCGCGCCGCGATCCAGGATCGCCGCCGAGCTCGAGCGTCTGGCGCCTGCGCCGGGACCGCGGTTCGTCCCACTTCTGCGCGACCCGGATCCGGTTGTCCGCTTCTGGGCGGCGACCTTGCTCCACCCCTACCCGGAGCTCGGTCATGAAAATCTCATTGCGCTCACCTGGGATCCGGATGCGAATGTTCGAGCCGCGGCCGTGGAAACACTCGGAACGCGTAGTGGCGACGAGGTAGGCGCGGCGACTCTCGCACGACTGGACGATCCCGCCTGGTTCGTGCGCGTGCACGCAGCCCGCGCAGCCGGACGGGTTCTCGGCGCCGCCGCAGGGCCAGCCGTCTCCCGTCTTTTGGCCGACGAGAAGTGGTGGGTTCGGTCCGCAGCAAAGGACGCGTTTCGCGGCATGGGCTCGGGCGCAGTGCCCGTCTTGCTCCCGATCCTCGCGCACGCCGATCCCTTCGCTCGAAACGGCGCCGCTGAGGTGCTTCAAGACATTGGCTTCGTGGATGCGCTTGCGCTCGACCAACCCGATAGCGCCCTCCTCGATCGCATCTACGAGGCTGGGGGCGAGGGTCTTCGTGATGCCGCCGAGACCCGCGCCGAAGTACGGCGACCGGCGCGCCCAGTGAGAGCCGCATGACCGAAGTGCTCGGCATCGTCGTCCTCGTCTGCCTCGGGTACCTCCTTGTGACCAACCTCGTCTATGTCGTCCTCGTCGCGATCGCCGCGATCGAGAATGGTGTGCGAAGGCGGGAGACCTCGAGCGACGACTACGGCGTGCTCGCATCCTCGCGATTCACGATCCCGGTCAGTGTGATCGTCGCGGCCTATGACGAGGAGGCGGCAATCGAGTCCACGGTGAGATCGCTGCTCGCGCTCGACTATCCGGAGTACGAGGTGATCGTCGTCAACGACGGCTCGAACGACGCCACGCTCGCACGGCTACGTGACCTGTTCGAGCTGGAGCCGTACGAGATGTTCGTCCGGCGGATCTTCGAGACCGAGGAGGTGCGCGCGATCTACAAGAGCGCGGAGCACCCGAATCTCGTGGTCGTCGACAAGGCGAACGGTGGGAAGGCGGACGCGCTGAACGCCGGGCTCAACGTTGCTCGTTTCCGGTACGTGTGCGGTGTCGACGCCGACACGGTGTTCGACCGCGACGCGCTCCTCAAGGGAATGCGGCTCGTGGTCCAGGACCCGGCCCGCGTCATCGGTGTCACGAGCCATCTGACGATTGCGCGCGACCCGGAGCTGGCGATGGCCGCGCCTTCCGGGAAGCGTCCGATCGACAGCAGCCCGCTCCTCGCCTATCAGCACCTCGATTATCTGCGCGCGTTCTTCAACAACCGTCTCGCCTGGTCGAAGCTCGGCTTCATGCTCTGCTCGGTCGGGGCGTTCCAGATCTGGCGGCGAGACGTGCTCGAGGAGGTAGGCGGGTACTCGCGGGAGTTCACCTGTGAGGACATCGAGCTCACCTTTCGTGTCCACGAACGGTTCTTGAGCGAGGGCCGCGATTACGAGATCCTCTCGCTGCCCGACAACGTCGGAACGACGGAGGGCCCGGACACAGCGGGGAAGCTGGTCGCCCAGCGCGAGCGTTGGCAGCGCGTGATCGACGAGACCGTGTGGCACTACCGGGGCATGTGGTTCAGGCCGCGCTACAAGAGCGTGGGTCTCGTCGGAGCGCCGTTCTATCTGTTCACCGAGGTTCTGGCCCCTGCCGTCGAAGTGCTCGCGCTCGCCTCGCTTCCGCTCGCGCTCGCGCTCGGCGTCTTCGATCTCGCCGTCTTCGGAGTCATGTTGCTCGCGATCGCGTTCACGAACGCAGCGCTGACAGCGTGCGCGATCCTCCTCGACGACCTGCAGTCGCGCACGTACCGGAGGCGCGACCTCGCGCGACTCCTTCTGCTCGCACCGTTCGACCTCGTGCTCTACCGGCCGCTGATCTTCTGGGCGCGAGTGAAGGGGTCGTGGAGGTTCCTCCGCGGCGACAAGCGCTGGCACAAGTTCGAGCGGAACGCGCGCGAGGCGTCGGCGTAACTACTGCTGCGGGAGCGCGGCCAGAACCTCGTCCACGTGCGTGTCCGGCTTGACGCGCCGCATCGCTCTCGCGAGGTTGCCGTCCGCGTCGATGACGAACGTCGAGCGCTCGACGCCCATGTACTTCTTGCCCGCGAAGCTCGTTTCGACCCACACGCCGTAGGCATCCGCGACCGCGTGGTCCTCGTCTGCGAGGAGCGTGAACAGACGACCGGCTTCCCGTGCAGCGACTCGAGTGAGACCGCCTCGCCGGAGTCGTTCGGGAGGCTGAAAGAGGGAGCTGACCTTCCTCGATCAAGATTTCTCCTCGGGGTAGGGTGCGCGCGATGGTAGCCGTGCATGTCGCGCTCGCGGTCGCGATCCTCGTGGTTTGCGTCGGCGCTGCGCTGCTCGGGCTCGTTGCGCATCGCCGCCGGAGCGCGGGGGCAACCGTTGCGCACGGGCTCGCTCTCGCGCAGACCCTTCTCATCGCCCAGGCAGCCGTGGGACTGCTCTTGCTCTCCGACGAGCGTCGCGCTCCCGATCGCCTGCACTACGCGTACGGTGCGATCGCCCTCGGGGTCGTGCTGTCGCCGTGGTTCTATGCGCCGACCGAGGGTCCGAAGCGGCTCCTGTGGTTCGCCGGAACGACGCTGCTGGCCGGCGCGCTCGCCGTACGAGCGTTCATGACCGGCTGATGAGAAAGCTCTGGGACCGCATCCCACCCCTAGCTCGCGGCCTCGGGATCGTCGCGTTGATCGCGATCGTGGTCGTGGTTCTGTCGCTCGAGCCCGTCCTGGCCACGGTTGGGGGCCTGCTGCGGATCGCGTTCTTCCTGGCGATCGCCTTCTTCCTCTTCCTGCTCTGGCGCGAGCGGAGGGGAGATCTGGAGGCGTGGTCCGAGCGGAACCGCAAGCTCTTCTACGCGGCGATCGTTCTCGCGGTCGTGGCCATCGGCATGGCCATCGGTCTGGGCGTCCCCGATCGCAACGCGCTGGCGCTCATCCTCGTGCTCGCAGCGTGCGCGTATGTGGTGGTCCGCGTCTGGCGGCTCGAGCACCGTTACTAGAGGGGGAGCTACGGCAGCCTGAAAACTCGCCCAGCGCGGAGCGTCGGCGGACCCGGATTGACCGGGTGCACCAGCCGTAGCGTGTAGCGGTACTCGCCGGAGCCCAATCGCCGTGGTCCGAGGTCGATCGTCGCGAGCTCTCCGACCTCTAGCCGTCCGCGCTTCACGAGCTTCGTCGAGTGCGTGGATGCTCGCTCCACTCGCACCAGGTAGACGCAGTCGAGGTTGCAGCGGAGGCTTGCGCGGAAGGCACCGCGCTTCGCCGCGGCACGTGTTCCGAAGCGGAGAAAGTCCGGCCGGACGGTGAGCTGGATACCCGGGCAGCGGACGATCGAGCCACCAGTGGTGCGGTCGAGCGCCTCCGTCACGCGCGGCAGGCTGCCCTTCGCGGTGCCGTCCACATAGTGGACTCCCGACTGCCAACCCGCGCGCGCCCGTTCGTCGCGAGAGAGGAAGAACAGCATTCCCTCGACGGTCGGCTGGCAGAACGAGAGGGCGAGCGCCTGCTCGTAGTACGCGGCCTGGGTCGCCTCGTCGACGGGCCGTGTCACGGCCGGCTCGTCGCCGGTGTAAAGAGCGGCCTTGGCGTCCGGAATCTGCGACTCGACTCCGAACTCCGCGTACAGGACGGGGAGGTTGGAGCCAAGCTGCGCGGTGCCGTCGAAGGCCTGCCCGAGCAATGCCACGAGCTTCCCGTAATCAGCGATCCCGATCGTCGTCGTCAGCGGATGCGCGGTCGTCGGCGGTTGGCTCGAGTTGTCCGGGTACGGATGGATCGAGAACGCGTCCATGACCGGCCGGTCGCGGCCGCTCGCGCGGTAGGCGACCCCGAGTTCCTGGATGAACCTGGTCGGGGAGTGCGTCGGGCGTGACCCGCCGGCGCGATCGCTCCCCCGAGGTGAGAGCGCGCCGCCGTAGACCCGTACGCCCGGCGAGACGGCCTTCAGCGCGTCGTAGGTCCGGGTGAGCAGCGCGAGGTACGCAGCGGGCGCGGCGCTCGTCCCGTCGAGCTCGAACTGCGGGAGCCAGAAGCGGTTCAGATTCGGCTCGTTCGCGACGATGACGTGGCGGATGCCGGGAACCCCGCGCACGAGCGCGGCCGCGTTCGCGGCGAACTCGCCGCGTGCCTCCTCCGTCAAAGGGGTCGTGCGGGAGCCGGGATGCATGACCGTCACGTAGACGCGCACCCCGTTGCGTGAACCGGACGCGGCGACGTTCTCGAGAACGCCGAGCTCCGCCTCGGCGGGACGCGTCTGGCCGGGCTGCCAGAAGCTCGTCACACGTACCGCCCGGAAGCCGGCCACCCGGAAGAGCGCCATGCGGGCCTCGGCCTCGACCGACGAGGAAAGGCGCATGTCATCTTCGACAGCTCCCACCGTTAAGCCGGGCCCGGCCTGGGCGAGTCCCGGCGCGATGAGCGCAAACAGTGCTCCGCAGGCCGTCAGGAGGGTTCGACGCATGGGGATACGCTAGCCGGAGAATGCGTGAAAACCTTGAAGGAACGCTGGCCGGGCTGCCGCGAAAGCCAGGCGTGTACGTGTTTCGCGACGAGCAGGGAGATGCGCTGTACGTCGGCAAGGCGAAGTCACTGCGTCCGCGCGTGCGCAGCTATTTCCAGCGCACTGACGGTCGCGCGGCCATCGCGAAGCTCGCGGGTCGAATTGCAGACATCGAGGTGATCGTCACCCGGAACGAGGCCGAAGCGCTCCATCTCGAGCAGAACCTGGTCAAGCGCTACCGGCCCCCCTTCAACATTCGCCTGCGAGACGACAAGTCGTTTCCGTACATCGCCGTCACCCTCGCCGACGAGTTCCCACGCGTGATGTTCACGCGGGAACGGCATCGCCGGGGCACTGTCTACTTCGGGCCCTACGCGAATGCGAAGAAGGTTCGCGAGACGCTCGACGTCTTGAACCGCGTTTTCAAGTTTCGTCCCTGCGAAGGGCCGCGTCCCGGCCGCCACTCGGGAATTCCCTGCCTCGACTTCCACATCGACCGCTGCTTCGCGCCGTGCGTGAACGAGATCTCCGCCGAGGACTACAGCGAGATCATCGAGGGCGTGATCGGGTTTCTGTCGGGCGACACCGTTCCGATCCAGCGCGAGCTCGAGGCACGCATGCAGGACGCGGCCGGCGACGAGCGCTTCGAGGAGGCGGCGAGGTACCGGAACCGGCTCTTCGCGATCAGGCACCTCGCCGAGCGGCAGGCGGCGGACAAGCGGGCGGTGGGAACGGTGGACGTGATCGGGCTCGCGGTGGTGGGCGACCGCGCCGCGGTGCAGGTCTTTCCTCTCCGCGACGGGAGGATGATCGACCGCTACGGCTTCCATCTGGAGAACGTCGTCGACGAGGACGAGCTGTCGGTGCTCGAGGCGTTCGTGGTCGAGTACTACGGCGCGACGCCGAGCATTCCGCCACAGGTGCTCGTTCCCGTCGGAACTCATGGCACCGAGGCGATCGCCGATTTCCTCTCCGAGCGGCGCGGGTCACGTGTGGAGGTCCGGGCGCCCTCGCGTGGGGAGAAGCGCCGTCTCGTCGAGCTCGCCACCGAGAACGCCCGGGTCGCGTTGGAAGCGGACTCCGCCACACGCGAGGCTGACCGTCTGCGTCGGGTAACCGCGCTCGAGCAGCTTCGCGAGTGCCTGAACCTGGAGAGCCTGCCGTTGCGGATCGAATGCTTCGACGTCTCGAACATCCAGGGGGAGTCGATCGTCGCGTCCATGGTGGTCTTCGTCGACGGCCGCTCGAAGAACGCCCACTACCGGACGTTCGCGATGCGCGGGCTCGACGGGCAGGACGATGTCGGCGCGATTCGCGAAGTGATCTCGCGCCGCTTCGCTCGGGCCCGCGAAGGCGAGTCTGACGAAAGCTTCTCGAGGACGCCGAACCTCGTCGTCGTGGACGGGGGTCGGGGCCAGCTGGCGGCGGCGCTGGCGGCGATGGAGGAGCTCGACCTTCCCCGCGTTGCCGTCATCTCCCTCGCCAAGCGCGAGGAGGAGGTGTTCGTCCCTGGCTCCGCCGCTCCGATCAGGCTGGAGCGGCACAGCCCCGCGCTCCAACTCCTGCAGCGAGCTCGCGACGAAGCCCACCGCGTCGCGCTTCGGTACCACCGCCAGAAACGCGGGACGAAGTCGATGGAGACGATCTTCGAAGGCCTGCCGGGCGTCGGACCCGCGCGGCGACGCGCGATCCTCAGGCACTTCGGCTCGGCAGAACGCTTCCTCGAGGCCTCGCAGGAGGAGCTCGAAGGCGTCCCGGGCTTGCCGCAGAAGACCGCGCGCACCCTTTACGCGCAGCTGCACAAGGCTGGCCCCTCGTAGGGGGCGAGGCAGGCCCCGCCCCTACGGCGAGCGTGCGTCCTTGGCGCTCCTCAGCACTCCTCGAAAGTTGACCGTCCGCAGCGTGAGTGCCAGCGCTGCGAACCCCGCGACGACATTCGTCGCCATGAGCATGAGCCGCATCCCGACGCTGAACGCGAGAAGCTGTGCGCCCGGCACCGCACCGCCGAACACGTAGAGGAGGAACGCCTGCTCCGTTCCGAGCCCGCCGGGAGTGAGCGGAAGAAGCGTCGCAAGGCTCGACGACACCTGCACCAGCAGCACGTTCTGGATCGATTGCGGGATGTCGAACGCGTCCAGCATGAACCAGACGGTGACGAGACGCAGAGTCCAGTCCGCGGCCTGCCAGATCGCCACCGAGGCGAAGTACGCGGAAGGATCGCGCACGACTGAGAACGCCTGCTTGACGCGCTCCCAAAAGTCGAGCACGTGACTGTGGATCCAGATGCCGAGGATCACCAGCGCGATCAGGATCGCCGCCAGGATGAGCTCCGCGGCCAGAGGGTGGTCGAGCAGCCAGGCGAAGTCGAAGCTGCGAAGACGCGGCAGCTCTCCGATGCCAGGCAGCTCGTCCAGCGTCACGGCTGCCCAGACGAGCAGCGTGGATGCGGCTGCTATGTCGAAGATCGAGAGGACGAGCGTGCTCGAGATGACCGTCGTGTAACTCGATTCCGGAATCGCCCGATGAGCGAGGACCACGCGTACCGCGTCCCCGGCGCGCACGGGGATGATCGCGTTGATTCCGATGCCGGAGACGTAGGCGCCGAGGATCGAGCGTCGAGGAACCTCGCGATCCGGGTACGCCGCGACGAGGATGTTCCTCCAGGCCTGGCTCGCACATGTGAGCTTGGCCAGCTGGCAGAGAATCGCGATGAACGCGGGCAGCGGGTCGATCGCCGCCAGCTGGTCGAGAAAGGCCTCGATCCCGTCGAGGATCCGAGCCATTGCCGCTAGCTACGCAGACCGGAATCCGCTCTCGCGAATTCCGGTCGCGCCAAATCCCCAAAGGCGTCCGCTTCGCGGCCGCAACTCCCGCAGCTCACAGGTCTCAGCCGGGTCGGTCGCCGTCGGACCCGAGGAACGGATACCGGTAGTCGGTCGCCGGGACGAAGGTCTCCTTGATCGTCCGCGGCGACACCCACCGGATGAGATTCCACATGGAGCCGGCTTTATCGTTCGTCCCGCTCGCCCGGGAGCCGCCGAAAGGCTGCTGCCCGACGACCGCGCCCGTCGGCTTGTCGTTCACGTAGAAGTTGCCTGCGGCGTAGCGGAGCGCGTCCTGCGCCTCGTCGACAGCCGAGCGGTCGGTGGCGAAGACCGCGCCGGTGAGACCGTAAGGCGCCGTCTCGTCGACCAGCTCGAGGGTCTCGCCCCAGCGCTTCTCGTCGTAGACATAGGTGGTGACGATGGGTCCGAAGAGCTCGTCTCGAAGCAGCCGGAACCCCTTGTCCTCGGTCGCGATCACGGTCGGGGCGACGAAGTACCCCTCGGAGTCGTCGGTCGAGCCTCCGGCGACGATCTCCGCGCCCGCCGAGCGCGCCTCCTCGATCGCTTCCGCATGCGTTTTGAACGCGCTCGAGTCGATCACGGCGCCCATGAAGTTCTCGAAATCGGCGACATCGCCCATCTTGATCGAGGCGACGTCCTCGACCAGCCGTTCCTTCACCTCCGGCCACAGGTTCGAGGGGACGTACAAACGCGAAGCGGCCGAGCACTTCTGGCCCTGGTACTCGAACGAGCCCCGGATCACCGCAGTCGCGACGGCGTCCGCGTCGGCGGAGGGATGCGCGAGAATGAAGTCCTTGCCGCCCGTCTCGCCCACGATTCGCGGGTAGTTGCGATACGAGCCGGCGTTTGACCCGACGGTCTTCCACATGCCGTTGAAGACGTCGGTGGAGCCGGTGAAATGGATCCCCGCGAGCTCGGGGCTCGCGAGTGCCGCATTCCCGATCGTCGCGCCGGAGCCGTGCACGAGGTTGATCACACCGTCCGGAAGGCCCGCTGCCTGCAAGAGGCGCATCAGGTAGTAGGCAGAGAGGGAGGCCGTCGAGGCGGGTTTCCACACGATCGTGTTGCCCATGAGTGCGGGCGCGGACGAGAGATTGCCGCCGATTGCCGTGAAGTTGAACGGGCTCACCGCGAAGACGAAGCCCTCGAGCGGGCGGTACTCCATCCTGTTCCAGGTTCCGGTCGGCGAGTACGGCTGCTCGGAGTAGATGCGTACGAGGTATTCGATGTTGTAGCGCCAGAAATCGATCAGCTCGCAGACCGCGTCGATCTCGGCCTGGTGTGCGGTCTTCGACTGGTTCAGCATGGTGGCGGCGTTCAGCGTCGCGCGCCACGGTCCCGAGAGCAGCTCCGCGGCGCGGAGGAAGACAGCAGCTCGCTCGTGCCAGGGCGTGCGCGACCAGTCGACATGCGCTGCGCGGGCTGCGTCGATCGCCTGCTGCACGTGCTCGGCGCCTCCCTTGCTCACATCCGCGAGGACGTGGCTCTTACGGTGCGGCATGATCGCCTCGAAGGTGTCGCCGGTCGTGATGTCCTTACCGCCGATCACCAGCGGGATCGCGATGCGCTCGCCTTCCAGCTCGCGGAGGCGGTTCTTCAGCTCCTCACGCTCGGAGGAGCCGGGCGCGTAGGACTTGATGGGCTCGTTGACCGGCGGGGGAGGAGTGAAGATGCCGGGAGCGCTCATGCCAGGATTCTACGATCGGTGACGTGGGTGCGCAGTGGACGCGGTACGCGGTGCCCGGTTGGGGAGTGGGGGAGCTCTGGACCGACGACGAGCTCGTGTTCGCGCACGAGTTTCGGTTCGGCTCTGAGACGCGTGTCGATGTGAGCGCAAACCAGCGGTCGGATCTCGTCGATCGGTTGACGGCGTTCCTCGCGGGCGACGACGTGTCGCTCGCGGACGTACCCCTCGACCTCGACTGGACGACTCCCTTCCAAAGCGCAGTTGCGGACGCGCTTCGGGAAATTCGGCGGGGTGAGGTCGTCAGCTACGGAGAGCTGGCCGCGGTGGCGGGGTACCCCGGCGCCGCGCGGGCGGTTGGGAGCTTCTGCGCACGAAATCGCTTCATGTTCCTCCTGCCCTGCCACCGGGTGGTGGGAGCAGGAGGGATCGGCGGGTATGGCTCGTCCGGACTCGAGGTAAAGCGACGTTTGCTCGCGCTCGAAGGCGTGCGTCTGTGACCTCCGAGGACGTCCGCGAGGAGCTCGCCCAGATCTCGCCTGCTCGAGCGTGCGACCGACTGGCCGAGCTGTCTGCTCTCTGCCACGCCGCGGGCAACCTTCACCTTCGCGGCAAGGGGCAGTGGGCGCTTCATCTCGATCTCGCGAGTGGGGCTGCGGCTCGACGCGCGTTCAGCCTCCTCCGCGCCGTGGAGATCCGCTCCGAGATCCGCACGTATCGCCGGCGCTCGTTCGACCGCGCAACTCGCTTTCAGCTTCACGTCGAGGGCTCCGACGAGGCTCTCGGCGTCTTCGTCGCCGCAGGGGTTCTCGACCGGCGCAGGCGACCACTCGAGCGCCCACCACGCCGCGTCATCGCGCGCGTCTGTTGTCGCTCGGCGTATGTGCGCGGAGCCTTTCTCGGCGCGGGATCGCTTTCGATTCGGCGCTTCCCTCATCTCGAGCTGCGCACGGCGGCCAGCGGGTCGGCGTTGTTGCTCGGTGAGCTCGCGGCGGCGTCGGGCACGCAGCTGAACGTCGTCGAGCGACCGACGTACTTCGCCGCCTACGCGAAGAGCTGGGACGCGATCGAGTCCGTGCTCGCGCTCGCGGGCGCCGCCGAGGCAGTTCTCGCGCTCGAGGAGCGGGCAGTGGTGGCGGCGACGAGTGGTCATGCGAACCGTCGAGCCAACGCCGACCACGCAAACCTCGTTCGCACGAGCCAGGCCGCGCAGCTCCAGCTCGAGGCTGTTCGCAGTCTCAGGGCCGCGGGTCGGATCGAACGGCTCGAGGAGCCCTTGCGCGAGATTGCCGCGCTACGTCTCCAGCATCCGACCGAGTCGCTCCGCGAGCTCGCGACTCGCACCGATCCCCCCGTCAGCAGAGCCGCAGTCCATCGGCGGCTACGCCGGCTCGAGGAGCTCGCGACTGGTATCCGCTCGAGCACGCCTCGTTAGACTCGACCCCCGATCAAGCATCCAATCGGGCAAGTCGAGACGAAGGGGAGACCATGGGTATTCGCGTCGGCATCAACGGGTTCGGCCGCATTGGGCGGAATTTCTTCCGGGCACAGCACCAGCGCGAGTCAAACCTCGAGATCGTCGCGCTGAACGACCTCGGCGACGCGACGACGATGGCGCACCTCCTTCGCTACGACTCGAACCTCGGACCGTTCCCTGGAGATGTCGAGCTCGCGGACGGAATGCTTCGCGCGGCGGGCGCAGAGATGAAGATCCTCTCCGAGCGCGACCCGGCGGCGCTGCCCTGGGACGATCTCGGGGTCGACGTCGTCCTGGAGTCGACAGGATTCTTCACCGATCGCGACGGTGCCCAGAAGCATCTCGACGCCGGCGCCAAGAAGGTCGTGATCTCCGCTCCCGCAACCGACCCGGATCTCACGGTCGTGCTCGGTGTCAACGACGACGCCTATGACCCTGATTCGCACCACATCGTGTCGAACGCGTCGTGCACGACCAACTGCGTCGCGCCGCTGGCGAAGGTGCTCCACGAGCTCGGCGAGATCGAGAGCGGCTTCATGACGACGATCCACGCGTACACCAACGACCAGGTGATCCTCGACTTCCCGCACAAGGACTTGCGGCGCGCGCGCGCGGCGGCGATCAACCTGATTCCGACCTCGACCGGCGCGGCGAAGGCCATCGGTCTCGTGCTGCCTGAGCTGCAGGGGAAGGTGGATGGGATCTCGGTGCGCGCGCCGGTGGCGACCGGCTCGCTGACGGACTTCGTCGTGACTCTCGGACGCGAGACAAGTGTGGACGAGGTCAACGGCGCCTTCCGAGAAGCGGCGAAAAGCGGTCAGCTCGAGGGCTTCCTCTATTACGCGGACGACCCGATCGTCTCGACCGACGTGAACGGCAATCCCCACTCGTGCGTTTTCGACAGCGAGCTGACGATGGTGCAGGGGAGCACGGTCAAGGTGTTCGGCTGGTACGACAACGAATGGGGCTACTCGTGCCGCCTGGTCGATCTGATCGGGAAGCTCCTGCCTTGAACCATTCACCGCGCTCCGTCCGCACCGCGGACGTCGCGGGCAAGAGCGTTCTCGTCCGCTCCGACCTCAACGTCCCGCTCGAGGACGGCCGTGTCGCGGACGACACGCGGATCCAGGCGTCCCTCCTGACGCTGCGCCATCTGCTCGACACTGACGCGGCGGAGGTCGTCGTCTGCTCGCACCTCGGTCGGCCCGAGGGTCCAGATCCGGAGTACGAGATCGCTCCGGTCGCCGCGCGTCTGCGCGAGCTGCTCTCGGACGATCGCGTACACGTGCTCGAGAACACCCGGTTCGATCCAGGGGAGACGAAGAACGACCCTGAGACAGCGAAGCGACTTGCCGAGGGCCGGGACGTGTTCGTGTTGGACGCCTTTGGCTCGGCGCACCGCGCGCACGCCTCGACGGTCGGCGTCGCGAAGCTGTTGCCCGCCTACGCCGGGCTTCTTCTCGAGCAGGAGCTCGAGATGCTCGGCCGCCTTCTCGCTGACGTGGAGCGTCCGTTGGTTCTCGTTGCAGGCGGGGCGAAGGTCGACGACAAGCTCGGCGTGCTCGTCAACCTCGGCCGGCGCGCGGATGCGGTGCTGATCGGCGGAAAGATGGCCGAGCAGCTCCGCGACGAGAACCCGCTGCCCTACGACGCAGTCCTCCCGGACGATGTCGTGGCGGCGTCGGCGTTCGAGGAGGACGCGGAGACGAAGGTAACGGCGTTCGACGCGCTCCCCGAGGGTTGGCTCGGCCTCGATATCGGCCCTGAGACGCGCGAGCGTTTCGCGCAGGAGATCGGCCGCGCGCGGACGGTCTTCTGGAACGGACCGATGGGGGTCTTCGAATGGCCGCAGTTCGCCGAGGGCACGCAAGCCGTCGCGCACGCCGTGGCCGAGGTAGAGGGCTATACCGTCGTCGGCGGCGGCGACTCGGTGCGCGCGCTACAGGAGCTCGGTCTCGCGGAGGACATCTCGTGGGTCTCTACAGGCGGCGGCGCGTCGCTCGAGCTCCTCGAGGGCGAGGAGCTCCCCGGCGTGGCGGCAATTCCTAGCGAGTAGAGGCGACGCCTGGCACGTGGCGGGCGAAGAACTCGCGGATCATCGACACCTGGCGCACTCGCTCGTCGACATCGAAGGATCCGTGTCCGGTCTCGAAGACGTACACCTCGTGCGGATGGTTCCGCGCGGCCAGTTTCTCGACGTAGCGCATGGCCTGCCGGTACGGACAACGGCTGTCGTTGCGTCCGATGACGAACAACACCGGCGCCGTGACGTCGTCGGCGAAGTTGATCGGGTTGCGGTCGCGCATCAGCTCGGGGACATCCTTCGGCTCGGCTCCGCCCAGGAGGGCACGGTCGTATGCCTGCAGGAGCGGCGAGAGCTCGTCGTACCCGTCCTCGTAGTCGCCGACCGGAACTCCGGCCATGCCGCAGGCCCAGAGATGCGGATGCTTGCCGAGCTCGAGCAGCGTGACGTAGCCGCCCCATGAGTAACCGGCGATGACCGCACGGGAGGGATCGGCGATACCCCGGTCGACAAGATTCTGGAGGCCGGCGTTCACGTCCTCGAGCTCCGGCCCGCCGATGTTCCCGATCAGCGTGTCGCGCCACTCGCGCCCGTAGCCGATCGACCCGCGGTAGTTCACCAGCCCCACCGCGAAACCGGCGTCGACGTAGGCTTGTACCTCCGGCTGCCAGCGGTCGAGGTCGAGCGAGGTGGGGCCGCCGTGGACGAACATGATCACCGGGAACGGCCCCGAGGAATCGTTGGGCGTGACGTAGAAGCCGTTGACCCCCTGCCCATGCGGATTGTCGAAGTTCCAGGACTGATACGGCCGGCCGGCCGGCGCGCGCTCCCCCTCCAAGGCGACGACCTCCGCACCCGTGTCGTCGAGGAGCAGCCGCTGCCGGTGTCCCTGCTCATGCGTGAGCCACACCCGGCCGTCAGGGCGGACGCGCGTTTTCAGGATCACGCCGGGCTCGGTTGACAGTGGCTCGAGCGCGCCGGTCTCCACCTCGTAGCGGAAGAGACGGTCGCGGCCTTCGAAGCGGTCGACCAAGAGCAACGCCGACGCGTCCGGCCACCAGTCATGGACGAAGACCGCGCCATCCAGGTCCACGCGGAGATCGTGCCGCTGGCCCGTCGAGAGATCCCAGAGCCCGGGTCGCTCTTCGCCATCTCGCTCGTGGTCGAATGCCAGCCGTTGATCGCCGGCAACCGGCGACCAGCACTTCGCCACCAGCGACATCCCCTCGTCGATCTGCTCGCCGATGGTCCCGCCGGTACGCGGGTCGATGACCTTGAGCGCGGGGTGGATCAGGTCGCCGTGCTCCGCATGCTCGAGGCAGAGGAGCGAGCCGTCGGCAGAGAGAGCGCCTCGCAGGAACCCGTCCTCGTCGACGCTGCCAAGGCGAACTGACTCAGATGAGCGGTAGACCTCGTGAGCGCTGGTTCCCTCGAGCGACACGTAGACGGCGAACCCGTCGCGGCCGCTCAGGCCGGCAGCCACGATGCCCGGTGCCTGCGCCAACCCCTCGCTCCAGCCGTGCGGAACTCCTTCCAGCAGCGCGTGGGTGTCTCCGCCGCCGAATGCCTGCACGAGCCAGCGTCCGGACTCGTCGCCGCTCTCGTCCTGGAACCAGACGACGCCTTCACCATCGAGGGTGGGCGTCCCGTCGATCACGCCGACCGGGTGATCGGTGACCTGGCGCCGCGTGCCGGTGGCGGCATCCCACGCGTGCACCTGCCAGACGCCGGACTGGTT
Organism: Actinomycetota bacterium; assembly: GCA_030857225.1. Lineage (GTDB taxonomy): Bacteria > Actinomycetota > Thermoleophilia > Gaiellales > Gaiellaceae > GMQP-bins7. The sequence continues at coordinate 12,446 of JALZOK010000039.1, read as the reverse complement.
CGAGGCGAAGACGACTCGATCCGGCGCGCGTGGCGACCACTCCGGGAAGAAGGAGACAGGCGCGCGAAAGCGCTGTTCCCAGGGTTCGATGCTCACCCGCACGAGGCTAACACCCTAAGATCGCCGCGATGCTGATCGCCGGCAACTGGAAGATGTTCAAGGGCGCGCACCAGGCGCGCGAGTTCGGAGCGCAGATCGCGCGACTCGGCGATCGCTCGCCCGAGGTCGACGTTGTCGTCTGTCCGCCGCTCGTATCGCTCGCGGCGACCATCCAAGGCCTCGGTGAGAGAAGCAGCGTCAGCGTCTACGCACAGAACGTGCACTGGGAGCTCGAAGGCGCCTTCACGGGTGAGGTCTCGGCGCCGATGCTGCTCGAGCTCGGGGTTAAAGGGGCGCTCGTAGGCCACTCGGAGCGGCGCCAGCACTTCGGTGAGACCGACGATACCGTGCGCCGGCGGGCCGAGGCCGCGCTCGAGTCTGGCCTCGCGGTCATCGCCTGCGTGGGGGAGACCGAAGCAGAGCGCGAGGCGGGGGAGACCGAAGCCGTGCTCGCGCGCCAGATCTCGGTTATCCCCAAGCACGAACGGCTCGTGATCGCCTACGAGCCGGTGTGGGCTATCGGGACCGGGCGAACCGCGACGCCGGAGATCGCGCAAGAGGCACACGCGTTCATCAAGTCACTGCATCCGACCCGCGTGCTCTACGGAGGCTCGGTAAACGCGGACAACGCTCGGGTGCTGCTCTCCCAGCCCGACGTGGACGGCGCGCTCGTCGGAGGCGCCTCGCTCGACGCGCAGTCGTTCGAGGCGATCTGCCGTGCGGGCGCCGAAGTCGCCGGCGAGTGAGCCATCTCGTCGCGCTAGTGATCCTGGACGGGTGGGGGCTTGCTCCGCCTGGGCCTGGGAACGCCGTCGAGCTGGCCGATACTCCGATCTTCGACGCGCTCTGGGCGCAGTACCCGCACACGACCCTGCAGGCGTCCGGTCCCGCGGTCGGGCTGCCTCCGGGCCAGATGGGGAACTCCGAGGTGGGGCACTTGACGATCGGCTCGGGACGCGTGCTCTTCCAAGACCTGATGCGCGTGAACGTGGCGATCCAGGATCGCTCGTTCTTCGCGAACGAAGCATTGCTCGGGGCATTCAGGAGAGCCCGAGAACGCAGAGCGCAGGTCCACCTGCTCGGCCTCGTCTCGTACGGGGGCGTTCACTCGCACATCGACCATCTGCGCGCGCTACTCGAGCTGGCCTCGAGCGAGGACATGACGGAGAGCACGTGGATCCACGCGTTCACCGACGGGCGAGATGTGTCGCCACATTCGGCTGCAGTCGATCTCGCCGGGCTTCCCGCGGAACGGATCGCGACGATCTCGGGCCGCTACTACGCGATGGACCGCGACAATCGCTGGGAGAGAACCGACCGCGCGTACCTCGCGATCTGCGCCGGGGAGGGGAACCTTGCTGACGATCCGGTCGCCGCGATCGAGGCGAGCCAGGCGCACGGTGTCACCGACGAGTTCGTCGAACCCGTGGTGTTGGCCGGCCGGCCGCGGCTCGACCCGGCGAACGACTCGGCGATCTTCTTCAACTTCCGGCCCGACCGGGCGCGGCAGCTTTCCCAGCGTCTCCTCGAAGCCGGCGCCGACCTCGTCACGATGACGCGCTACCGGGCGGACTTTCCGTGCCCGGCTGCGTTCGAGGAGCAGCTCGTCGAGGACACGCTTGCGGAAGTGCTCGCGCGAAGCGGCCTACGCCAGCTCCACGCCGCCGAGACCGAGAAGTACGCGCACGTCACCTATTTCTTCAACGGCGGAGAGGAGCGCGAGTGGGAAGGGGAGATGCGGATCCTCGTCCCTTCTCCACGCGACGTCCCGAGCTACGACCTGAAGCCCGAGATGTCTGCCGACGAGGTCGCGACGCGCCTTTGCGCCGAGGTCGGAAGCGGCTTCCGGTTCGCCGTCGTCAACTTCGCGAATCCCGACATGGTCGGGCATACGGGCTCGATCCCGGCGGTCATCCGAGCCGTCGAGGAGACTGATCGCTGTCTGGGACGCGTTCTCGCATGTGTAAGGGAAGCAGGAGGCGTGTGTTTGGTCACGGCGGATCACGGAAATGCTGAGGTAATGCTCGAGCCAGACGGTGTCAGGCCGCACACGGCGCATACGACCAATCCGGTTCCGTTGATCCTCACCGACAATGCGTTTGCGTTGTCGCCGAAAGGCGAGCTCTCAGACCTCGCGCCGACGATTCTCGCATTGCTCGGGCTTTCCGTTCCCGCCCGCATGGCGGGAAAGTCGCTCGCAACAAGCCTCTAAAGGCTCGCGCACAAACCCCTTACACACGACGTTCTATACTCGCCGCGATTCATGTCACTCCCACAACCAGACCTCGGAGTTCTGCGCAAGGCGCAGCGTGGTGACGAGCGCGCCTTCGCAATCATCGTCAGAACGTACGAGCAGCCGGTCTTCAACTATATCGTCCGGCTGACGGGTGACCGCAATCTCGCCGAGGACCTGACGCAAGAGGTGTTCCTGCGAGTTTTCCAGGGCCTTTCCGGATTTTCTCTGCGCTCACGCTTCACGACCTGGCTCTTCCAGGTGACGAAGAACCGGGTGCTCGACGAGCTTCGTGCACTGGAGCGCCGCCCGCGGGCAGTCGTCCCGCTCGAGGACATTCCTCCGCTCGAGGTCGTGGATGCTCCAGCCGAGCGCGCCGAGACGATCAACGCCCTGTGGCGGGCGGTGGAGCGGCTGAATCCCGATCTGAAGATGGCGCTTCTGCTGCGTGACGTCGTAGGTCTCTCGTATACGGAGATCGCCGAGTCGCTCGAGGTCACGCTCGCGACCGTCAAATGGCGGATCTACAAGGCGCGCGAGGAAGTACAGCTGGCGTTGCACCGAGACGGCGTGGTCGTCCCGATCCGCTCGGCCCCGTCCGCAGTATCGGCTGACCGGAGCTGAACCCAAGCCAGGCCACCGGAAGTCAGGCGGCTGCGGCTCCGCCTACGATGGCGGCATGGCCGTTACCGACCCGGTCTCCAGACTCGCCGACGGCCTGACCGAAATCGCCGGCGCGCCGGTCGCGCTCGAGCGTCCGGGGGACGCCGACCACGGCGACTATGCGACGAATGTCGCGCTGAAGCTCGCGCCCACGCAGGGCCGCCCTCCGCGCGACATCGCGGCGGAGCTCGCGGCCGAAGCGGTTCGGCGAGATCTCGTTGCGAGCGCAGAGCCCGCGGGTCCCGGGTTCCTCAACCTGCGCATGTCCGACGCCTGGCTCGTTGCCGCGTTGGGAGAGATCCTCGGGGCTGGCGAATCCTTCGGCGCAGGCACAGCCGCCGATCCGGAGCGGATCCAGGTCGAGATGGTCTCCGCCAACCCGACCGGCCCGCTGACGGTCGCCCATGCGCGCAACGCGGCCTATGGCGACTCCGTCGCACGGCTCCTCGAGTTCGCGGGCCACGACGTCGAGCGCGAGTACTACTACAACGACGCGGGAACGCAGATGGAGCTGTTCTACGCCTCCATCGAGGCGATCCGGCGCGGCGAGGAGCCCCCGGAGAACGGCTACCGCGGGGAGTACATCGCCGAGCTCGCGAGCCAGGAGGGCGATCCCGTCCCGCCGATGCTGAACAGGATCGAGGCGACGCTCGATCGCTTCCGCGTCCATTTCGACACTTGGGAGCTGCAGAGCGACGTGGAGGCGGAGATCTCCGAGGCGATCGCGCTCCTCGACACCTACGAGGCCGACCACGCCGTTTGGGCGCGGACGAGCGCGCACGGCGACCACAAGGATCGCGTGCTCATCCGCTCGGACGGGACTCCCGGCTACTTCGCCGCCGACGCGGCCTACATCCGCCGCAAGTACGCGAAGGGCTTCGACCGGCTCGTGTACGTGCTCGGCGCAGATCACCACGGCTACGTCGGTCGCCTGCAGGCCCTTGCCGAGATGCTCGGCCGCCCACGCGACTCGCTCGAGGTGCTGATCTACCAGCTCGTGCATCTCGTCGAGGCCGGGGAGGCGAGGAAGATGTCCAAGCGTCGGGGCGACGTGGCTTTCCTCGATGATCTGCTGGACACGATCGGCGTCGACGCTGCGCGCTGGTATCTCGTCTCTCGCGGGCATGACCAGACGATCGAGCTCGATATCGATCTCGCGAAGCAGCGGACGGCCAAAAACCCCGTCTACTACGTCCAGTACGCGCATGCGCGTATTGCTGGGATCCTGCGCAAAGCCGCGGAAGAGGGCGTTGCGGTCGACCTCGCGCCTGCGAGCGCTCTCGCACGTGAAGAGCGCGACCTCGTGAAGCGCCTACTCGAGTTTCCCGCCGTTGCGGCCGAGGCGGCCGAACGGCGGGCGCCACATGCAATTCCGACGTACGCGATTCGCGTCGCGGACGACTTCCATCGTTTCTATCACCACCACCGCGTTCTCGACTCCGACTCCGAGGCGTTTCGCCTTGCGCTGGTCAGCGCCACCCAACAGGCCGTCGCCCGCTGCCTCGACCTCATCGGGGTCGAGGCGCCGGAGCAGATGTAGGATCAGACGACGTGGGCGATTTCGATCGGTCCATCCCCGACCGGAACCTTGCGCTCGAGCTCGTGCGCGTCACCGAGTCGGCCGCCACGTTCGCGGCGCGCTGGATCGGCCGGGGAGACAAGATCGCCGCCGATCAGGCGGCTGTCGATGCGATGCGGCTCATGCTCGACACGGTCTCGATGCGGGGGATCGTCGTCATCGGCGAGGGCGAGAAGGACGAGGCGCCGATGCTCTACAACGGCGAGGAGGTCGGAGACGGCACCGGGCCCGAGGTCGACGTCGCGGTAGACCCGCTCGAAGGCACGCGGCTGACCGCGCTCGGCATGCCGAATGCGATCTCGGTGATCGCCGTCGCCGAGCGCGGAGCGCTGTTCTTTCCGGGTGCGGCGCTCTACATGGACAAGATCGCAGTCGGGCCGGAGGCGGCCGACGCGATCGACATCGATGCGACGCCAACCCAAAATCTCGAGCGCGTGGCCGAGGCGAAGAACGTGGCCGTCAACGACCTCACCGTCGTCGTCCTCGAGCGCGATCGCCACGTCGACCTCATCGCGGAGCTGCGCGAGGCAGGGGCCCGCGTCAACCTCATCCGCGACGGTGACGTTGCGCCCGCGATCGCCGCGGCGCAGATGGGGACCGGGGTCGACCTCTTGATGGGTATCGGGGGAACGCCCGAAGGCGTGATCTCCGCAGCAGCCATCAAGACCCTGGGCGGCGCGATGCAGGGCAAGCTCTGGCCACGAAACGACGACGAACGGCAACGGCTCGTGGACGACGGTTTCGACACCGACCGCGTGCTGACGGCCGACGATCTCGTGCAAGGAGAGGATGTCTTCATCGCGGCGACCGGCGTCACGAGTGGCGCGCTCTTGCGCGGAGTCCGCGTCGTCGGCGACCATGTGGAGACCGAGTCGATCGTGATGCGGTCGCGCTCGGGCACCGTTCGCCGGATCACCGCGACGCACCCGCTGAGCAAGATCCAGAGCCTGATGAAAGGAGCCCGCTGATGGCGGCCAACGAGTTGCACGACACCGCCCGCGCGATCGTGGCCGACCATAAGGGAATCCTCGCCGCGGACGAGAGCACGGGGACGATCAAGAAGCGATTCGACTCGATCGAGGTCGAATCGACCGAGGAGAACCGGCGCTTCTATCGCCAGCTGCTCTTCGCGGCGCCAGGGATCGAGGAGTCGATCGGCGGCGTCATCCTGTACGACGAGACGATCCGCCAGAGCGCGGACGACGGAACCTCGCTCGCCGAGGTGCTGGCCTCGAAAGGGGTGATCCCGGGAATCAAGGTCGATACCGGCGCGCACGACCACGCCGGCTTTCCGGGCGAGAAGGTCACCGAAGGGCTCGACGGCCTGCGTGCCCGGCTCGAGGAGTACCACAGTCTCGGCGCTCGCTTCGCCAAGTGGCGCGCGGTGATCACGATCGGCGACGGTATTCCGACCGACGGAAACATCCACGCGAACGCACATGCTCTCGCTCGCTACGCCGCGCTCTGCCAAGAGGCAGGCATCGTGCCGATCGTCGAGCCCGAGGTGCTCATGGACGCCGACAACACGCTCGACGAGTGTTGGGAGGTCACGACTCGGACGCTGCACGAGACGTTCGACGCGCTCTTCGAGGACGGCCTCGACCTCCAGGGCCTTCTGCTCAAGCCGAACATGGTCATCTCCGGCAAGGGTTGCGCCCAGCAGGCGACCTCCGAGGAGATCGCCCACGCAACCGTCGACTGCTTCCTGGGAGTCGTTCCGGCTGCGGTGCCCGGGATCGTGTTCCTCTCCGGAGGCCAGTCGGAGGTTCAGGCGACGGAGAACCTGAATGCGATCAACCAGATCGGCGGGCCGTGGACGCTTTCGTACTCGTACGGCCGAGCGTTGCAAGCGTCGGCGCTCGAGGCGTGGGCAGGGGATCCGGCGAGCGCCGAAGCTGCGCAGGAGGTGTTCACTCATCGCGCGCGCATGAACTCGCTCGCTGTCGCCGGCGAGTGGAGCGCGGGCATGGAGCAGCCGGTTACCGCCTGAGCCCGCCTCGGCGGCTCACGCCGAGGGAAAGAGCGGTCGTCGGCCGCCGAGCTCGACGTGGTGAGCATCCTCTCCGGCTTGCTGTCGGCTATCCCGATCACATAACGAGCGACCAGATCCCTACGACCGCCAGCCCCACGAGAACCCAGCTCGCAAGCAAGGTCGCGACCCAAAGACCGATCACCGCCAGAAACGGAGCCTCGCGTGTGTACTCCTCGCTGAACCCGTTGCCTGTTCTCATGACCACCCTCCTCGGCTGGTTGATCGGGATGGAACGGAATTGTTCTCCCTGTGTCGGATAGCACGTCGGTCCGAATGTGCGATCGCCGGAGATCGCGGGCAGACGTTTGGAACGTGGGTGTTGGGGCACGGTAGGAGAGACCCGACTACTCAAGGAGAACTCATGGCCACAGGAATGCAGGATCCACGCGACTTGTTCATGCACGAGCTCGGTGACATCCTCTACGCCGAGCGGACGCTCGTGAAGGCGCTCCCGAAGTTGCAGGAAGAGGCAGCGGACGATGAGCTCGCATCGGGCTTCGAGGCGCATCTCGAGGAGACGAAGCAGCATGTGAAGAACGTCGAGGCCGCGTTCGAGAAGCTCGGTGAGACCCCGAAGGCCGAGAAGTGCCCCGGCATCGACGGGATCAAGAAGGAGCATGACGAGTTCGTCGCCAACGAGTCGCCGTCCCAGGAAGTGCTCGACTCGTTCCTGACGGGCGCCGCCGCGCGCACGGAGCACTACGAGATCGCCGCGTACGAGGGCCTCGTCACGATGGCCGAGGCGATGGGCGAGACCGACGTCGCGGAGCTGCTCGGCAAGAACCTCGAGCACGAGAAGAAGGCGCTCGCGAAGGTACAGACGATCGGCAAGCGCCTCGCGAAGGCGGGCGCCAAGGAGAAGGCGACCGCCTAGTCGGACTCAGCCGGCCGGACGAGTGCGGATTCGCCTCACTCGTCCGGCCAGGTGTTGGCGTTCAGACGCCCTGATCCTCGTCCTGCTCGGTCGGGGAGCGATTCTCTCCGCTGCCCGGATCGGCGTGCACGGCGCCCTCCGCTCCACTCTGCCCCGCCCCGCCGTAGCTGCTCTCGTCGTCACCGACGATCTGCTCGTCCGGCTCGGTGCCTTTGGAGCCGTCGCGCTGCTCATCCGGTGTTGGCACTACTACATCCTCGGACATCTCGCACCTCCGCTCGCGTGAATGATCTCGTGCGCATATAGCCAAGAGGACGGAACGACAAACCACGGTCTTGGCGCATCAATCCCCTGATCACGTGGGCTACAACGCTCCGGCTCGAGAAGCGGACGATGGGGCTCGAACCCACGACACCTGGCTTGGGAAGCCAGTGCTCTACCAACTGAGCTACGTCCGCGTGCCCAGAATCTTAGCCGCCTAGCCAGAATCTCCCTCTGAGGCCGACGCCCACTCAACGCCCACTCGGTGGCACACGCTTGGTCGCGTTCGTCACGCTGGCCTCACGATGCTCGCCCAGCTATCGCAAGGCGCGTTTGTGACCTTGCCGCGTAGGGTCGTCGCGTAGAATCGGGTAAAGGTGACGACCCAAGAGGACATTGCCAGTGTCGCTAAGCAGTTGGCCGCGCTCACTCGCACGGTCGACACGATGGCGAAAGATCTCAAGGCGATGACCGAGCGCGCGGATCGCCAACAAACGCGCGCCGACAGCCAGCAAGACCTCGTTGACAGCCAGCAAGAACGCGCGCAAGTGCAGCAAGAGCGCATTGACCTAGCCGCGCGAGAACTAGCCGACGTCAGTGATCGTCTACAAGCCGCGGCGAACGCACTTCGAGATTCGATCTGATCGTTCGTTCGGGACTCGCTTTCAGAGGATGGACGACCAGCGAGCCTTTCGCGACACTCTCCCTACGTGAGCTTCACCGCGCGAGCTCCTCTCTCTCGTTACGACTTGCGGCGAACGCGTCTAGATCCGCGTACCAGGTGTCCGTAGGTGCGCTCGATCATGTCGAGCGGGGTTCCCATCCCTCGCGCGAGCTCGGAACGTCCCCACGCGGTCGGATGCGGAGCACGTTTGAGCCGAGCCGGTAGCCGGGGAGCTCGCCGACGCGGTAGCGGCGAAGAACGTCTCTGGCGAGGGCCCAAGCAACGCAGCGACCTCGCGCGTGGGGAGCAGGCGATCGGTCACTGCCGACCTGTCATAGTCCGTGTGTGGCAGAGACGAGGACCTACAGGGTGGCTTTCGACTCGAAGGACTCGTCGCAGGCGGTCGACCCGTTTTACAAGTACGTCGGCGAGACGCTTCCCGAGGCGGGCGAGATCATCGATGTCGTGCGCTTCCACGGAGCACACGCGACTCGCGCTCGCGTGACCCTCGTCCAAGCTCACTACGAACCGCAGATCGCAGCCACGCAGATCGATTAGCGGCCTCGTCGCGATGATGCCCGCGCTCGCGTCGATCTTCACGCTGGTCGCGATGCTCCTCGTCTTCCTCATCTGGGGCGGCGAAGACTCGGGGATAGCGTTCCTGCTCGCGCTGTTGTGGATGCTTCTCGCGGCGATGGCATTCGCGGTTGTGGCCGTCATCGTCGCCGTGAGGGGTACGAAACGCCAAAGTGGGCGGCGAGGGGCGATCGTCGTGCTCGCGCTGCCTGGCCTCCTCGCACTCCCGATTGCATTCACCGCGATCATGAACGCGATCGACGTCGCCTTCCGATAGGAGTGCGCGCCGCATGGCGTCGGAATGTAGACGACGACTGCGGGGACGAATCGCCGGGCCGGCTAACCCATCGTCCCCAGGGGAAGGGAGATCGGGGACGCCAAAGGCCGGCCCGGCCCGTTTCGCTTCGCCGCTCATCCTTGACCCCCTCCCACGAACCGGCCGTCCGTCCGCTGAGCTACGTCCGCACTTGGGTCGATTCTAGCCCTGCATTGACGGAGCCTTCACAGATCGCCCGTATCGTCTCGCCGATGCGTGCGCTCGTCGTCGTCCTGGCCATCTCGCTGGCCTGTGCTTGCGCAGGGGCTGCATCTGCCCCGGCGGCGAAGGAGGCTGACGCATCGGTCTTCGGCGGGCTCGGCACGTGGGTGGACATCTATGACAGCGGCGTCTACTCGGCTCCGGAGAGCACCGCGGCGCGGATCGCCGCGCGCGGGGTCCGGACTGTGTGGGTGGAGACCGCGAACTACCGCGCGTCTACCGATGTGGTCAAGCCGGCACAGCTTGGACGCTTCGTCGAGGCGTTGCATGCGCAGGGCGTGCGCGTCGTCGCCTGGTATCTGCCAGGGCACGTCGATCCCGCGCGGGACACGAGACGGTCGCTGGCCATGTTGACCTTCCGCACGCGCGGCGGGCAGGCGTTCGACGGGATCAGCCTGAACATCGAGGGGACAGCGCTTCGCCACATCGCGCTGCGCTCACGCCGGGCGGTCGCCTTGGCACATCGAGTACGACAAGAGGCGGGCGCGACGCCTCTCGCGATCATCCCCTTCAACCCGCGTGGGCTGGAACGGCGCCCGACCACCTGGCCTCGGTTCCCGTGGGCGGAGCTTGCCGAAAGCGCGGACGCGTTCGCCCCGATGGTGTACACGGGCGGCGCGTTCAATGGCTTCGACGCGACCTACGGGTACGTGACTCGCGCGATCCGCTTGCTCCGCTTCCAGACAGGAAACCCGGACGTTGCGATTCACGTCGCTGGGGGAGTAGCCGACCGCCTCGGGCCTGAGGAGCTCGCGGGATTCGCCGCCGCCGTCTCGGACGATGGCGGCACGATCGGTGTGAGCCTGTACGACTGGGCGACGACGCCTGCGGGACACTGGCGCGTGCTCCGCCAAGTCAGCCCGTAGCCCACGCCTCGCGCAGTCGATCACGCGTCTCGAGCAGGTGCTCGGGCAGAACCTTCACGTCCGCGAGGACCGGCATGAAGTTCGTGTCGCCCGACCAGCGTGGGACGACGTGCAGATGGACGTGGTCGGCGATGCCCGCTCCCGCAGGCCGCCCGAGGTTCCACCCGAGGTTGAAGCCGTCCGGGCTGTAGGTGTGGCCGAGCGCGTCGATGCCCGCCACGGCGAGGCGGTGGATCTCGAGGGCTTCGGCGTCCGTCAACTCTCCGAGCGCCCCCACGTGCCTGAGAGGGGCCGCCATCAGATGCCCGGACGAGTACGGGTACTTGTTCAGGAGCAAGACCGCCGATTGGCCCCGATGAACGACGAGCGACTTCGACTCAGACAGTCGGCCGGCGCCCTCGTCGCAGAAGACGCAGCCTGGGAGCTTGTCCGCCTGGGCGATGTACTCGAGACGCCAGGGCGCCCAGAGCGGCTTCGTCATGGAGAGTTTCTATCGTGACTCGTCATGGCACGTCCACTCGTCACTTTGGCTGCAGCCGCCTTGTCCATCGTAGTCCTTGCCGGCTGTGCGGAGGCCGAAAACACGGTGTCCGAGGACGAAGCGATAGTAGGCCGGATCGCAGACGGCGACTCGATCGTCCTGAAGGGGGGCGCGCGAGTGCGACTTCTTCAGATAGATGCGCCTGAGCTCGGCGAAGGAGAATGCTACGGCAGGGAGTCGCTGCGTGACCTCGAGCGCATGCTGCAGCCTGGAGATCCGATCGTCCTCGAATCGGATCCGCGGCTCGACCGGGTCGATCGGTATCGACGTCTGCTCCGATATGTGCTCTCCGCGAGTACGAACGTCAACGTCGAGTTGGTCCGCCGTGGTGCTGCGACCCCGTACTTTCGAGGCGACAAGCGCGGTCGTCATGCCGAAGCGCTGCTCGATGCCGTCTACGACGCTCGCGATGAGGGACGCGGCATGTGGAGCGCATGCCGGGTGTCCTGGGAGCCTCGCCGACAGGTCGAGACGCGGCGGCGGTAGCGGTGTCCCTCGACCGAGGGACGTCTTCACGCCTATGCCGGACCTTCGGGTCGGCGGTTCTGGACCTCAAGTGGGCGCTGCGTACAGCCGATCACGGTCAACTGTGAACTCAAGCCGACAGAAGAGGGAGGGGCGGCGATGACTGCGGCCCAGTTCGAGTTGATCGACGAGACAGAAGCGGAGGCCATTCTTCGCTGGCGGTTCGAGGAACTTGTCCGTTCCGGCTATGACGTCGGGTCGGCGCTCGTTCTCGCCTCGCACGTCGAGATCGACCTGCACGACGCTTCGGCGCTCTCGCGTCGAGGTTGTTCCCCAGAGACTGCACTGCGGATCCTTCTCTAGCGCGAGGAACGAAGTAACGGCCGGGCCCCGATGCGGCGCGGACCCGGCCAACGACTCCTTGGAATCGGTGATGCGTACACTCCGCGTTTCCGTGTCGAATGATGTGTCCGAGCTCAAGGAGCGCGCGGGGCGAAACGAGTCTCGGTACCGCAGCTTGAACGAGCGCATGGAGCCGCACAATGCGGTGCACGTCTGGGTCGATCCGCCGATGCCCGACTGGATCTGCGAGTGCGCGTCCACCGAGTGCATGAAGCCCGTTCGCCTGACGCTCGCCGAGTACGAGGCCATCCGCGCGGAGGCGACACACTTTCTCGTCGTCCCGAACGACGACCACCTCTCGCTTGCGGTCGAGCGTGTCGTCCAGCGCAATGATCGGTACTGGATCGTCGAGAAGATCGGGGAGGCAGCCGAGGTCAGCGAGGAGCTCGATGTTCGCTCGGACTCGTAGGCGCCTTACAGCCAGCGCTTGAAGCGGAAGAATCCGAGTGCCGAGGCCGCGACCACGGCCAGCGCGGCGACGATCACCCAAAAAGCTTCGCGCGTGCCCTCTCCCGGGAAGAGCACATTCATCCCGAAGAGCCCGGTCACGAGCGTAAGCGGAAGGATCGTCACGCTGATCACGGTCAACAGTCGGAGGACGTCGTTCTGCCGGTGCGAGATCACCGACTCGTTCGTCGACTCCAGCCCGTCCA
>JALZOK010000138.1 GCA_030857225.1 Actinomycetota bacterium | reverse complement strand
AACATGAGGTCGGCATTGGGGCTACCGGAGCCGAACACGACCTGGGTACGCCCCGCGGCAAGCGCGCACTTGGTGCACGTCGCCGTCTGCTCCGCGTACTCCCGGAGCGCGGCTGCCCGCTCGACGGCATCCATTGGAAGCTCAGTTTACGTCGCGCTTCGGATGCGTCAGTTGTGCGGCTGAAGCGAAGCTTCACCTCCGCGACGCGCATACAGAAACAGCCCCAGGCCGACGGCCACTGCTCCGACGATCACTCCGACGATCTGCTTCAGGCCGAAACCATCTTCGTTCCCGATCCCAATCGGGTCTGCGAGCGCCGAGAGAGCGAGGATGACCGCGCCCGCCACGGCGGCGATACCACCCACCAGCCTTCGATCCATCTGTCCTCCCTTCTAGACGCTTGATCGGGAATCGACGCGCCGCCGGGCGCGATCACGACCAAGCCGGGCGACGCACTCACTCGTCGTGCAGGCTGGAGAGCCTGGACGACGAGGGAGGGTAGCGATCCGGCGCCGTCTCGTGGCCGCCCCCCGGCCCTCGTGAATTCCCGGTCAAGCATCTACTTGGACGGATCGTACGCCGAATTTCCCGACTTGCCTACAGCTGCGTCAATGACCGCAGCCGCAGGAGCCGCCGCAACAGCCGCCACCGCTCGCCCGTGGAGCCGAAGGGCCGACGCTGACCTTCGCCGCACCGTGCACCGCGAACGTCGAAAACTGCTTCAGCACGTTCGCGGCACCGCACTCGGGGCAGGTCACCGCCTGATCGCTCGAGCGGACGAGCTCCTCGAAGTGCGACTCGCACTCCATGCACGCGTACTCGTAGATCGGCACCTGTTCGAGTGTACTGTCGGAGTCGGTGGAGCGGTGGACAGTGCCCGTCCTCGAGGGCCGGATCGTCCGGCTCGAGCAGCTCTCGTCCAAACACGAGGAGGCCCTCTGGGACGCTTCTCGCGAGCCCGAGACCTGGCGCTGGCTCTCGATCGTCCAGCCGCGGACCAGGGACGAGTGGCGATCGTGGATGGGACAGGCGGTCGGCGCGGCAGGAACTGGGACGGAGATTCCCCTTGTGACACTGCGTCGCCAGGAAGTCGTCGGCTCGACGCGGTTTCTTGCACTCCGCCCCGAGCACCGCTCCGTCGAGATCGGCTGGACCTGGCTTCACCCCTCGGCCTGGAACACCGGAGCGAACGTCGAGGCGAAACTGCTCCAGCTGGAGCACGCGTTCGAAACGTGGGGCTGCCGGCGTGTCGAGCTGAAGACGGACGCGCTGAACGAGCGCTCGCGCAGGGCGCTCGAGGCCCTTGGCGCGACCTTCGAGGGGATCCACCGAAAGCACATGCTCGTCCGCGACGGCGAGAACCGAGACAGCGCCTGGTACAGCGTCACGGACGACGACTGGCCCACGGTGCGAGCCCACCTCGAGTCGCGGCTTCAAGCGACGTAGCCCACGCTGCTACCCTCCGGCAGCCCGGTATCCGGAAACGGAACTGGAGCCCTAGATGATCGAGCGAATCCAAGTCGTGGGCGCGGGTGGACGCGTCGGTTCTGCGGTGAGCGCACGCCTCGCCGAGCGCGGCCTGCTTCTCGACACCGGCAACCCGGAGCTCGTGCTCCTCTGCGTTCCCGATCGCGCGATCGCCGAGGTCGCGCGAGGAATCGCAACACGCCCGTGGATCGCGCACGTGAGCGGGGCGACGCCGCTCGAGGCGCTCGACCCTCACGAACGGCGCTTCGGGATGCATCCGCTCCAGTCGTTCTCCAAGGCGCGCGGGCCAGAGCAGCTCGACGGCGCCTGGGCGGCGATCACTTCGGAGACGGACGGGGCGCGAGATGTCGGCTTCTGGCTCGCCGAGATCCTCGGTTTGCTCCCGTTCGCGCTCGACGACGAGAGCCGGACCGCATACCACGCAGGCGCCGCCGTTGCTTCGAACTACCTCGTGACCCTGCGCCATGTCGGAGGCTCGCTCTTCGCAGCGGCCGGCGCTCCGCCCGAGTCCCTCGACCCCCTCATGCGCGGCGTGATCGACAACGGCTTCGAGCTCACCGGCCCGATCGCGCGCGGCGACTGGGAGACGGTCGCGCGCCATCTCGAGGCGATCCGCGAGCAGCGCCCGGAGCTGGAGGAGCTCTATCTCGTGCTCGCCGACGCGACCGCGACGATCGCCGGACGAACTCTCCCAAGTGACACAGTGTCACAAGGGGATTCGGACGGCTCGCCACACGTTTGTCGGACGATCGCAGGTGTCCGACACCAACTCGGAAGACGACGCTCGGGCTCGGTCGGCCTGGTGCCGACGATGGGATCTCTTCACGACGGTCATCTCTCGCTCCTGCGGGCCGCCCGCGCGGAGTGCGACACGGTGGTCATGAGCCTTTTCGTCAACCCCGCGCAATTCACCGACCCCGCCGATCACGGCCGCTATCCCCGTGACGAGGGGCGGGATATCGCGCTCGCCGGCGAGGCCGGGGTCGATCTCGTGTTCGCGCCCACAGCCGACGAGATGTACCCGGAAGGCTTCCAGACCTGGGTCGACGTGACGGAGCTCGGATCGAGCCTCGAGGGCGAGTTTCGGCCAGGACACTTCCGTGGCGTGGCCACGATCGTCCTCAAGCTCATCTCCGTCGCGCGCCCGAGCCACGTGTACTTCGGGCAGAAGGACGCGCAGCAGGTGGAGGTGATCCGCAGGATGATCCGGGACCTCGCGCTCGATGTCGAGCTCCGCGTTCTCCCGACTGTCCGCGATGCGGACGGGCTGGCGCTCTCGTCCCGGAACGCGCTCCTCTCCGCGGAGGATAGACAGCGCGCTCTTGCGCTCTCCCGCGCGCTCGCCACCCGCGACCCCGCGACCGCCCGCAAGCTCCTCGCCGAGTCGAACGGCCTTACCGTCGACTACGTCGAGATCGCAGATTTCGACCCGCCAGTTCTCGCGGGCGCAATCCGGGTGGGCTCCACCCGCCTCATCGACAACATGCCCCTGGAAGGAGCCAGCACATGAGCACCGCTCGCC
>JALZOK010000137.1 GCA_030857225.1 Actinomycetota bacterium | reverse complement strand
CTCGCCGAGCTCACCGCGCGCGCGCTCGGCAACCTCGGCCTCGCCAAGACGCAGGCACTCGACTTCGACGGGGCAGTCGCCGATCTCGAGCGGGGCATCGAGCTTGCGCGCTCCGTGAGCTCGCCGGAAGAGGCACGCGCCCGTCACAATCTCGGCTCGGCGACCTGGTTCCGGGGCGAGCTGGCGCGCGCAACCCCGCTCTTCGACGAAGCGGCTCGCCTCAGCGAGCGCTTCGGGACGCCGCAGATGGCCTTGGCGAGCCGCGCGGTGCTGTGCGCGACCTTGTACACCACGGGGGCATGGAACGAGGCGCTCCGGCTCGCCGAATATCTCATCGGGCGGCTCGAGAGCGCCGGCCCGAGCTACTTCGAGTACCACCTGCGAGTTGCCCGCTCGCGCATCGGGCTCGCGCGCGGTGTCGGTGACGAGCTCGTCCTCGCAGACGCCAGGCGAGCGGTCGAGGTGGGCCGGTCGGCGAAGGATCTCCAGGCCCTGGTTCCCGTCCTCTCCAACCTGGCGTTCGTCGCTGCGGAGCTCGGGCGGATGGACGAGGCTCGGGAGACGGCGGATGAGCTCGCTTCGCTTCTGCCCGCGGCGTCGCCCATCAACACCCATCGCACCGTAGACGCTGCCTGGGTCGCGGAGCGCCTTGGCTGCGAGGATGCACTTCGCCGGCTCGCGCTCGCAGCGCCGGACGCCCACGTGTGGCGCGGGGCCGTGCTGGCCGTGCTCGACCGTGATTTCGAGCGCGCGGCAGACGCGTTCGCCGCGCTCGGCCACGTGGACGAGGGATATGCCTGGCTGCGAGCGGGCGAGCAACACCTCGCTGAGGGCCGGGGCGAGGGAGAAGCCCAGCTCCGACAGGCGATCGCGTTCTTCCGGCCTCTCGGGGCCACCCGCTACGTAGGTCGGGCCGAGGAGCTCATCGCCGACGCCGGGCTAGAGATTCCCGCGTAGCGCCTGCTCGCGCTCGATCGCCTCGAAGAGCGCCTTGAAGTTCCCGATCCCGAAGCCGCGCGAGCCGTGGCGCTCGATGACCTCGAAGAAGAGCGTCGGCCGGTCCTCGACGATCTTCGTGAAGAGCTGGAGCAGATAGCCCTCCTCGTCGCGGTCGGCGAGGATGCCCATCGAGCGGAGATCCGCCCAGTCCTGGTCGATCTCCCCCACGCGCTCCTCCACGTCGTCGTAGTACGTGTCCGGCGTCGTGATGAACAGAACGCCATGCTCGCGGAGCGCCGCGACCGTCTTCACGATGTCGTTCGACTGCATCGCCACGTGCTGCACGCCGGGGCCGCCGTGGAACTCGAGGTACTCCTCGATCTGGCTCTTCTTCTTCCCGTCGGCCGGCTCGTTGATCGGGAACTTGATCTTCCCCTCACCGTCCGTCATCACCTTCGACATCAGCGCCGAGTACTCGGTCGAGATGTCCTCGTCGGAGAAGTGCGTGAGCTGCGTGAACCCGAGCACGCGCTCGTAGAAGCCGACCCACTCGTCCATGCGCCCGAGCTCGACGTTGCCGACGACGTGGTCGATCGAGATCAGGCCCACTCCCGCGCCGGCGGCCGGGCTCCCGTTCGGAGAGAGGGAGACGAAGCCGGGAAGGTATGGCCCCGAGTATTCAGAGCGATTGACGAACGTGTGCACGTTGTCGCCGTAGGTTCCGATGGCGGAGAGCTCGACGCGGCCGTGCTCGTCCTCGGCCCAGTGCGGCTCGGAGATGCCGCGCGCGCCGCGTTGCACCGCTTGTCGATATGCCTCGGTCGCGTCGGGAACGCCGAGGGCCACGTCCTTGACACTGTCGCCCTTGGTGGCCGCCCACTTGCAGATCTCGCTGTCGCCGCGGAGTCCGCTCGTCAGCACGAGGCGTATGTCGCCCTGCTCGAGCACGTAGGACGCTCGGTCGCGCACTCCGGTCTCGGGGCCGGCGTAGGCCGTGCGCGTGAAGCCGAAGGCGTTCTCGTAGAAGTACGCCGCCTGCTTCGCGTTCCCGACCCAGATCTCGAGGTGGTCCCAGCCGTCGATCGGCATGAAGTCGTGGTCGCTCATATGGCTGATTCTAGGCAGCCTGGACCAGAGGCGCGCGTCGGCGCACCACGAGGATCCCGAGCGCGATCAGGACGCCGCCCGCAATCTGGATCAGGGTTAGCGTCTCGTCGAGGAACAGGACCGCCAGAATCGCGGCGGCGAAGGGGAGGAGGTTCGCGAAGATGGCGGCGTGGGATGGGCCAACCCGTCCGATCGCGGTGAACCAGAGCACGTTCGTCAGCACCAGCGGCCCGACGATCGCGTAGCCGAGCCCGAGCCACACGCCCCAGTCGAGACCGGAGTAGTCCTGTCCTGTGGTCTGCGGGGCGCTGATGGCGAAAAGCGGAACCCACATCGCGAGCAGGACGACCGCGCTTATCCGATACGGCGAGTAGCTCTGCATCAGGGGGGCGATCGCGACCGAGTACGCGGCCCAGGTCACCGCCATGCCGACGGCGAGGAGATTCCCGCCGAGATCGCCGGTCAGGTCTCCGCCCGAGCCGGCGGCGACGAGCGCGACTCCGCCGAACGAGACCGCCGCGGCCAGTGCGGTCCGGACGGTGATCCGCTCGACCCCGATCAGGTACGAGATGAGCACGGTGAAGACCGGGGTCGTTCCGAGGATGAGTGCGGCCGTTGCCGCGGTCGTCAGCTCGAGCGCATAGACGAAGCAGATCTGGTTGAGCAAGAGCGCAACGACGGCCATACCGAGGAAGCGCCACGAGGCCTTCCCGCGCACGGCGAGCGACCTCTCGACGGCGATCGTCAGCGCGGCGAAGAGAACCGTGGCGACGCCGTAGCGCACCGCAGCGTAAGCGAGCGGCTGGAAGTCGTGCGTGAGCACGTACTTCGTCACCGGGAAGTTGAATGCCCACATCAGAACCGCGCCGATGAGGAGGACATCTGTCGCGCCGGCTCGGTGTCGCACCCCAAGACGCTACCGAGGCGAATTGATAAGACAGAGGAATGAGCGCGTCCGCCGGCGA
>JALZOK010000093.1 GCA_030857225.1 Actinomycetota bacterium | reverse complement strand
GCCGCTTGTCAAGTGGCGGTTTGTGTATCGGCGGGTCAGGGCGGGCGTTGCTGTCGTGGGTGGCGAGCGGTGCTCATCTCTCTATTGCCTCCTCGAGGGAGGATCAGGCTGGATGGGAGCTCGCTCCGGTAGCGCATCTCCTTAAGGACCGTCAGGCGGTCAGGGGGTCGGTGGCGCCTGCCGGGGCGAAGGGTTGGTTGCGGGTGAGCATGTGCCAGATCGCCTCGGCGAGTCGGCGGGCGAGGTCGACCTGGGCGACCTTGGCGCCGCGCTGTTTGCCGAGCCGGGTCTTGGTGCGTTGGTAGCGCTCGCGGTAGGCGGGGTGGCTGCTGGCGTGCACGGCGGCCTCGACGAGCGCCCAGCGCAGGTACTTGGGTCCTTGTTTGGCGAGCGGGCCGCGCCGGTCGGACTCGCCGGACTGGTAGACGCGGGGGCAGAGGCCGCTGTAACCGGCGAGCTTGCGCGGTGAGCCGAAGCGGTCGATGTCGCCGATCTCGGCGGCGATCGTGTAGGCGAGCACCCAGCCGATCCCGGGCACGGTCATCAGCAGCGGCACGTAGTGGTGGTCGGCGCCCAGCCGGCGCAGCTCAGCCTCCCCGGTCGCGATCTGCAGGTCGAGTTCGTCGATCAGGCGCAGGCTGGCGGCGACGGTGCCGGCCCACGGCTCGGGCAGCGCGAGCCGCTCCAGCAGTGCGCGGCCGGCGACGCCGAACAGGTCTGAGACAGGGCAGGGTTTGCCGTGCGCGAGCAAGACGGCGTGGACGCGCTGCTTGAGACTGCTGCGGTGGCGGACGAGATGCAGCCGGAAACGGGCCCGCTCCCGCTCGGCCCGCACTGACGGGTCAGGCAGCCAGATCGCCGGTACCAGGTCGCGACGGGAGAGCTCGGCCAGCACCCAGGCGTCGATCCGGTCGGTCTTGCAGGCCAGCGGCGCCAGCCCTTTCACCTTCAACGCGTCGGCGATCTCGACCTGCCAGCCGGCCAGCTCGAGCTGGTCATGGACGAAGCGGGCGCCGTTCATCGACTCGATCGCCGCCCGCACCGGCTGGTCGTGCCGGGCAAGCCGCCGCGCTAGCGAGCGCAGCCCATCGGCGTCAGGCGGCGCCGCACCAACCTCGACCTGCTCGCCCGACTCGTCGAGCAGACAGAAGTCGAGACGTTTGCGGCTCAGATCCAAACCAGCGTGCAACATTGAACTCGGGCCTCCTCTCGGTAACTCCCACTGGACAAGCCGGAGCCTGCCAGCGGGAGAGGCCCTTCTTCATCGCCCTCCTTACCATTCAGGTTCTGCGGAGGGACACGCGGGCACGCGCGGGTCGCCGCGGGCACGAAAGCCCCGCAAGCCGGAGGAATCTAATGGCGACGAGTGACCCGCGCGTGGACGGGCGTGGTCGGGCTGGTGTTCCCTCCACGTTCCCTCGCAGGTCTCACATCGACTTGCGATCCAGCAAGGACGCAAGCAGGTGTGACTGCTGATAGCGGCGCGGCGTTCGCTCCCGGCCGAACTTGTCGGACGGGTCAGCTACCGCGTCGCGTCGGCGCAGGAGCTCGAGATCGAGCGAGAAGCGTTCGATCTCGTCGTGTTCTCCTGGTCGCTCTGATGCGTGCAACCGGAGGACGTCGTGGACGTCCTGGGTCGAATGCTCGAGGCGGTGGTGCCGGGCGGGATCGTGTTCGACCTGCAAGTGATCCGGCCGAACCCGCAGGTCGAGCGGGATGGGCACGTCGTCGCCGAGATTGACGGGGAGCCGCTGTTTCGGTGGGCAGACGCGGCGACAGCGCCGTCGACGCTCGAATCGCCGCCGGAGACCTCGTTGAGGAGGCGATCGACGACCACGACGTGCGCAAGCATTACTCCGACGGCGCGGAGCTGGTCGAGGACGTTGCCCGCTCGAAGAGGCATCTGCCGGAGGAGGTCGTTCCGGTGCTGGAGCGGATCGATCGACCGCTCGTGGTGCGTGAGGGTTGTCGGGCGCGCGCTGCGCGTCGTCGATCGGGATCAGTAGGGGACGACTTCGTAACGCTCGGTGCCGTCGGTCCTTGGGTCGACAGCGACCTTCGGATGTTGTTTAGCCGCTATGCCGTCCCGTTCGCGTGCGACCGGCTCATACCGCGACTGTCACCCGCAGGAAGGTTGCTGGGATGGAGGTGGCATCCTCGTTCTGGCTTGCGTTCTGGCCGTTGAAGAGGGCCTCCAGCTCGGCCTGCAGTTCGGCCTCGCGGCCGTCGGCTGCTGCAGCCTCGAAGGCGTTCATGGTCGGCCCGTAATACGTCCTGAACACAGCAAGCAGTTCCGCTGGTGGGCCGGGGAAGTTGAAGGTGTAGGTATCCCTCTCGAACGAGATGCTCTCTTCGGGTACTCCCGCGGCCGCGAATCGCTCGATCACGTTGTCTTCAACGCCCCAGGTCATGGGGCTGACGAACCCTTCCGGAGGAGGCGGCGAGTAGGAGGAGCTGATCTTCAGGATCTGGGCGACGAGCGTCGGGTCGTTGGGGATCCAGTTGCCCATCACGATCCGGCCGCCGGGCCGCGTCACACGAACGAGCTCCTTGGCCACGTCGAGTGGCCTCGGAGCGAACATCGCGCCGAAGATGCTGACGACGAGGTCGAAGCTGTCGTCCTCGAGCTCGCTCAGATCGGACGCGTCGCCTTCCTGGAACCTGCAGTTGGTGACGCCGAGGCTCTCCGCTCGTGCGTTGCCCGCCTCAACGAGGTTGCTGGCGATGTCGACACCGAGGACGTCCGCGCCAAGCCGCGCCGCTGGAAGCGCCGTTGTCCCATCGCCGCATCCGAGGTCCAGAACCTGGAGCCCATCGGTGACTCCCAACGTCCTGACGAGCGCCTCGCCGCTCTCCCGCATGCTCTCCGCAATGCGAGTGAAGTCGCCCTTCTCCCAGAGTGCCTTGTTCGGATTCGCGATCATCGTCCACCCTTCGCCGGTGCAAGTGTCATCTTCCGGGGCCTAGCGTAGCGCTATCAGACCCCACGGCCTAGGCGTGGGTGCCGATGTCGGTCATCGGTCCCGCCGATAGGCGCGGGCCGTCCGGGGCCCAGGCGGTCGCGGCGACCCAGACGCCGCTTGCCGCGGTCAGCGCAGCGACGACTGCGATCGCCGCGCCGGCGCCGAGGGTGTCGGCGACGAGGCCACTGGTCAGAGCCCCGGCGACGAAGCCGAAGTCGCGCCAGAAACGGTAGACGCCGACGGCGGGTGCGCGGTCGACGGGCTGGACGGCGTCGGAGACGGCGGCGATCAAGGTGGGGTAGACGAGTGCGGTGCCGGCGCCGAGCAGAATCGCGGCGAGCAGCGCCAGCACGAAATCCCCGCCGCCGGCGACGAGCAGCGCGAGCGCGCCTGCCTGGACGAGCATCCCGGCCACGATCAGGGGCTTGCGGCCGGTGTGATCGGAGAGCCAGCCGGTCAAGAGCTGGCCGGCGCCCCAGACAGCGGGGTAGACCGCCGCGACGGCTCCGACTTCGGTGATGCTGGCGCCGTTGGCGGCGAGGTAGAGCGGGACGAGTCCCCAGGCCAGCGCGTCGTTGAGGTTGTTGACGAGCCCTGCTTGCGAGCAGGCCCGCAGCACGGGATGCGAGCACGTGCCGTGCCGGAAAGCGTCCAGGAGCGTGTGGCGGTCGCCGTCGCCGTGTGCGCGCTGCTCGAGCGCGACATGGGAGGCGGTGTCGCGCACGAACAACGCCGACGCGGCCAGGCCGACCGTGACGATGATCAGGGCGCCGACCCAGACGACGGTGCGGGGCGCGACGGTCGCCGCGAGCGCTCCTGTTGCGAAGGCGGCGAGCGCGACGCCTAGATAGCCGGCCGACTCGTTCAGCCCGAGTGCCAGCCCGCGACGCTGCGGCCCGGCGAGGTCGATCTTCATCACCACCGTCATCGACCAGGCAAGCCCCTGGCTGGCGCCGAGGAAGACGTTGGCGGCGACGATGAAGCCCCAATTCGGTGCAAGTGCGATCAGGAGCGGCACCGGCAAGGCGAGCAGCCAGCCGATCACGAGCAGCCGTTTGCGGCCGACCCGGTCGGCGAGCCCGCCGGCGATGAGGTTTGAGAGCGCCTTGGCGATCCCGAAGGCGACGACGAAGGAGAGGATCGCCGCGCGCGAGTCGAGGTCGAAGTCGCGCTCGCCGACGAGCGACAGCACACTGCGTTCGAGCCCAACCATTGCGCCGACGAACCCGTTCAGCGCGACGAGCAGGCCGAACTGGCGCGCGTTCGCGCGCAGCCCGAGCCGAGCGGAGCTCACGCCTCGACTGTGACGCGGCCGGCGCGGTTGGCGGCGACGATCGCCGTCTGGCCCGCAGGCGGCGGCGGCACATCGACGAGCAGCGCCCGCGCGAAGCTGTCGGCGTCGGCGTGCGCGAGCGCCTCGTTGTGGGTGCGTTCGAACCCGATCGACGAGAACGGATTGCTGGAAAGGACGCGGCCGCAGACCGAGCCGCCGAAGTGGCTCGGATAGACGAGCACGCCGTCGGGCAGTTCGAGCAGACGGCCAATCGAAGCGTGCAGTTGGTGGGCGAGCGGCTCCGGGTCGCCGCCGGCGTGCAGGTCGGGCCGGCCGACGTCGCCGACGAGCAGTGAGTCGCCGGTGAACACGAGCCAGGGCTCCTCGTCGCCGCGGCGCCTGTCGGCGACGACGTAGGCGTGATGGGCCGGGGCATGCCCCGGCGTCGCGACCGCGCGGACGACCGTGTTGCCCAGCTCGACCGTCTCCCCATCTGCCAGCGGCACGTGCGACAGCAGCGGCGTTGCATGCCGCAGAGACCCGCCGCGTGACGTCAGTCGCATTCTCTGCATTGGGGACGGGCTCAGCACAACACCCGCCGGAGGCGGCCGGCGGCACGATTGGACGAGCAGTCGCCGAGCACATCCGTCGCGCGGAACCTCCATCGCATGTCAAAGATGTTGTGTTTGTGGTGCTTGATAAGCAAGTCCTGCACGAATTCGAAGCCGGGCTCCGCGTTGGATTAGTGGCCACAAAGTGACGATTTGGGCGGCGTTGGCGTGCCGTCTGGAGCACCTGTCGCTGGTCGTCGCGCCCTCCACCCCAACCGTCGAGACCTACGCCAGCTGAGTTCGCTCCCGATCGAGGAGGTTGGTCATGGCGCAGCAGGGTCAAGTTTTCCCGATGAGGTCGGACGGACCAAGCGGAGGCCCGCTTTGGGGGTACAGGTATCGGACGGGTGGGCGCGGCTCGCGGCGGGTGCAGCGCGGCGGGTTCGTGTCGGAGCGGGACGCGGGGGATGCGCTCGAGCGGGCGCTCGAGCGCGTGCGAAGGGCGACCGGCACCGGGAGCGCGCTCACGCTCGCCCAGCTTGTTGATGAGTACCTGGCCCAGCATGATGCGCAGCCGGAGACGATCGCGAAGCTGCAGTGGCTGTTGTCGAAAGCGGTGCGAGAGTTCGGCGATCAGCGTTTGGGACAGCTTCGTGCGCAGGAGATCGCGGCCTGGCGGATGACGATCCCGGCCGGGCACCGCTTCGAGGCCACCCAGGCGTTACGACAAGTGCTGAGCCGTGCTGTCGAGTGGAGAATGATCGACGTCAACCCGGCCAAGCACGGCGTTGCGAACCCGCAGCGGCGACGCACCGAGAAGCGGCCGTTCGAGTCTTGGGCCCACCTTGCCGCGGTCACCGCCCGGCTCGGCGAACGCGGTAGGGCGCTGGTGATGTTCGCCGCAGCGACCGGCCTGCGTCCGGGGGAGTGGATCGCGCTGGAGCATCGCGATATCGACTACGACGCCCGAGTCGTCTATGTCCGGCGGGCGTTTCGGAACGGTCGGATCAAGTGCCCGAAGACCGAGGGAAGTGTCCGCGCTGTTCCGCTCCAGGCGATTGCGCTTGAAGCGCTCGAGCTCATCGCGGTGGGAGCAGGCACGGATCTTCTGTTCCCATCGCTGCGCGGCGCCTACTTTGATCTGCACAACTTCCGGACGCGCGAGTGGAAGCCGGCTCAGCTCGCGGCCGGGGTCACGCCGATCCGGCGCGTCTACGATCTGCGTCACACCTTCGCGACTTTCGCGCTGCGTGCCGGCATTTCAACCTTCGATCTCTCTCGCTACATGGGCGCCAGCCTGACGATGATCGACCGCCACTACGGGCACCTTGCGCGTGATGGACGCGACCACGCGATCAACCTGCTCGACGGATACACAAAGGCCGGGGAGGCCGGTGTCCACCGCGTGGACATCGCGTGGACACTTCAACAGGAAGCCGTCGCCGCCGCAGCCAACAAAAACGGCTCATAGCAGGAGAAGAAGAAAAGCCCTCTGACGGACTCGAACCGTCGACCCCCTCTCTATGAGAAGGGCCGCTTGTCAAGTGGCGGTTTGTGTATCGGCGGGTCAGGGCGGGCGTTGCTGTCGTGGGTGGCGAGCGGTGCTCATCTCTCTATTGCCTCCTCGAGGGAGGATCAGGCTGGATGGGAGCTCGCTCCGGTAGCGCATCTCCTTAAGGACCGTCAGGCGGTCAGGGGGTCGGTGGCGCCTGCCGGGGCGAAGGGTTGGTTGCGGGTGAGCATGTGCCAGATCGCCTCGGCGAGTCGGCGGGCGAGGTCGACCTGGGCGACCTTGGCGCCGCGCTGTTTGCCGAGCCGGGTCTTGGTGCGTTGGTAGCGCTCGCGGTAGGCGGGGTGGCTGCTGGCGTGCACGGCGGCCTCGACGAGCGCCCAGCGCAGGTACTTGGGTCCTTGTTTGGCGAGCGGGCCGCGCCGGTCGGACTCGCCGGACTGGTAGACGCGGGGGCAGAGGCCGCTGTAACCGGCGAGCTTGCGCGGTGAGCCGAAGCGGTCGATGTCGCCGATCTCGGCGGCGATCGTGTAGGCGAGCACCCAGCCGATCCCGGGCACGGTCATCAGCAGCGGCACGTAGTGGTGGTCGGCGCCCAGCCGGCGCAGCTCAGCCTCCCCGGTCGCGATCTGCAGGTCGAGTTCGTCGATCAGGCGCAGGCTGGCGGCGACGGTGCCGGCCCACGGCTCGGGCAGCGCGAGCCGCTCCAGCAGTGCGCGGCCGGCGACGCCGAACAGGTCTGAGACAGGGCAGGGTTTGCCGTGCGCGAGCAAGACGGCGTGGACGCGCTGCTTGAGACTGCTGCGGTGGCGGACGAGATGCAGCCGGAAACGGGCCCGCTCCCGCTCGGCCCGCACTGACGGGTCAGGCAGCCAGATCGCCGGTACCAGGTCGCGACGGGAGAGCTCGGCCAGCACCCAGGCGTCGATCCGGTCGGTCTTGCAGGCCAGCGGCGCCAGCCCTTTCACCTTCAACGCGTCGGCGATCTCGACCTGCCAGCCGGCCAGCTCGAGCTGGTCATGGACGAAGCGGGCGCCGTTCATCGACTCGATCGCCGCCCGCACCGGCTGGTCGTGCCGGGCAAGCCGCCGCGCTAGCGAGCGCAGCCCATCGGCGTCAGGCGGCGCCGCACCAACCTCGACCTGCTCGCCCGACTCGTCGAGCAGACAGAAGTCGAGACGTTTGCGGCTCAGATCCAAACCAGCGTGCAACATTGAACTCGGGCCTCCTCTCGGTAACTCCCACTGGACAAGCCGGAGCCTGCCAGCGGGAGAGGCCCTTCTTCATCGCCCTCCTTACCATTCAGGTTCTGCGGAGGGACACGCGGGCACGCGCGGGTCGCCGCGGGCACGAAAGCCCCGCAAGCCGGAGGAATCTAATGGCGACGAGTGACCCGCGCGTGGACGGGCGTGGTCGGGCTGGTGTTCCCTCCACGTTCCCTCGCAGGTCTCACATCGACTTGCGATCCAGCAAGGACGCAAGCAGGTGTGACTGCTGATAGCGGCGCGGCGTTCGCTCCCGGCCGAACTTGTCGGACGGGTCAGCTACCGCGTCGCGTCGGCGCAGGAGCTCGAGATCGAGCGAGAAGCGTTCGATCTCGTCGTGTTCTCCTGGTCGCTCTGATGCGTGCAACCGGAGGACGTCGTGGACGTCCTGGGTCGAATGCTCGAGGCGGTGGTGCCGGGCGGGATCGTGTTCGACCTGCAAGTGATCCGGCCGAACCCGCAGGTCGAGCGGGATGGGCACGTCGTCGCCGAGATTGACGGGGAGCCGCTGTTTCGGTGGGCAGACGCGGCGACAGCGCCGTCGACGCTCGAATCGCCGCCGGAGACCTCGTTGAGGAGGCGATCGACGACCACGACGTGCGCAAGCATTACTCCGACGGCGCGGAGCTGGTCGAGGACGTTGCCCGCTCGAAGAGGCATCTGCCGGAGGAGGTCGTTCCGGTGCTGGAGCGGATCGATCGACCGCTCGTGGTGCGTGAGGGTTGTCGGGCGCGCGCTGCGCGTCGTCGATCGGGATCAGTAGGGGACGACTTCGTAACGCTCGGTGCCGTCGGTCCTTGGGTCGACAGCGACCTTCGGATGTTGTTTAGCCGCTATGCCGTCCCGTTCGCGTGCGACCGGCTCATACCGCGACTGTCACCCGCAGGAAGGTTGCTGGGATGGAGGTGGCATCCTCGTTCTGGCTTGCGTTCTGGCCGTTGAAGAGGGCCTCCAGCTCGGCCTGCAGTTCGGCCTCGCGGCCGTCGGCTGCTGCAGCCTCGAAGGCGTTCATGGTCGGCCCGTAATACGTCCTGAACACAGCAAGCAGTTCCGCTGGTGGGCCGGGGAAGTTGAAGGTGTAGGTATCCCTCTCGAACGAGATGCTCTCTTCGGGTACTCCCGCGGCCGCGAATCGCTCGATCACGTTGTCTTCAACGCCCCAGGTCATGGGGCTGACGAACCCTTCCGGAGGAGGCGGCGAGTAGGAGGAGCTGATCTTCAGGATCTGGGCGACGAGCGTCGGGTCGTTGGGGATCCAGTTGCCCATCACGATCCGGCCGCCGGGCCGCGTCACACGAACGAGCTCCTTGGCCACGTCGAGTGGCCTCGGAGCGAACATCGCGCCGAAGATGCTGACGACGAGGTCGAAGCTGTCGTCCTCGAGCTCGCTCAGATCGGACGCGTCGCCTTCCTGGAACCTGCAGTTGGTGACGCCGAGGCTCTCCGCTCGTGCGTTGCCCGCCTCAACGAGGTTGCTGGCGATGTCGACACCGAGGACGTCCGCGCCAAGCCGCGCCGCTGGAAGCGCCGTTGTCCCATCGCCGCATCCGAGGTCCAGAACCTGGAGCCCATCGGTGACTCCCAACGTCCTGACGAGCGCCTCGCCGCTCTCCCGCATGCTCTCCGCAATGCGAGTGAAGTCGCCCTTCTCCCAGAGTGCCTTGTTCGGATTCGCGATCATCGTCCACCCTTCGCCGGTGCAAGTGTCATCTTCCGGGGCCTAGCGTAGCGCTATCAGACCCCACGGCCTAGGCGTGGGTGCCGATGTCGGTCATCGGTCCCGCCGATAGGCGCGGGCCGTCCGGGGCCCAGGCGGTCGCGGCGACCCAGACGCCGCTTGCCGCGGTCAGCGCAGCGACGACTGCGATCGCCGCGCCGGCGCCGAGGGTGTCGGCGACGAGGCCACTGGTCAGAGCCCCGGCGACGAAGCCGAAGTCGCGCCAGAAACGGTAGACGCCGACGGCGGGTGCGCGGTCGACGGGCTGGACGGCGTCGGAGACGGCGGCGATCAAGGTGGGGTAGACGAGTGCGGTGCCGGCGCCGAGCAGAATCGCGGCGAGCAGCGCCAGCACGAAATCCCCGCCGCCGGCGACGAGCAGCGCGAGCGCGCCTGCCTGGACGAGCATCCCGGCCACGATCAGGGGCTTGCGGCCGGTGTGATCGGAGAGCCAGCCGGTCAAGAGCTGGCCGGCGCCCCAGACAGCGGGGTAGACCGCCGCGACGGCTCCGACTTCGGTGATGCTGGCGCCGTTGGCGGCGAGGTAGAGCGGGACGAGTCCCCAGGCCAGCGCGTCGTTGAGGTTGTTGACGAGCCCTGCTTGCGAGCAGGCCCGCAGCACGGGATGCGAGCACGTGCCGTGCCGGAAAGCGTCCAGGAGCGTGTGGCGG
>JALZOK010000136.1 GCA_030857225.1 Actinomycetota bacterium | reverse complement strand
CACAGGCGATGGCCGGCGCCCACATCCACATGGGCACCATCGCCGGGAAGTTGAACGGAGTGATGCCCGCGGCGACGCCGAGGGGCTGCCGGATCGAGTACACGTCGACGCCGGTCGACGCCTGCTCTGAGTACGAGCCTTTGAGGAGGGTGGGGATGCCGCATACGTACTCGATGACCTCGATTCCGCGCTGCACCTCGCCGAGCGCATCGGAGAGCACCTTGCCATGCTCGGCTGTGAGCAGCTTCGCGAGATCCTCGCGGTGCTCGTCGAAGAGGTCGTAGATCCGGAAGAAGAGCTCGGAGCGCTTCGAGAGCGACCAGGTGCGCCACTCGGTGAACGCGGCTTTCGCGGTCGCGACCGCGCGGTCGATCTCCTCCAGGCTGGCGAAGTCGACCTCTCCCGTCTGCTCGCCCCTCGCCGGGTTGTAGACCGGCCCCTTCCGTCCCGACGAGCCCTGCACGCTCTCGCCGCCGATCCAGTGGCCGATCGTCTTCAGCTCCGTGGTCACCGCTGCGCTCATGTCCGCCTCCTGCTCTTTC
Organism: Actinomycetota bacterium; assembly: GCA_030857225.1. Classification (GTDB taxonomy): domain Bacteria; phylum Actinomycetota; class Thermoleophilia; order Gaiellales; family Gaiellaceae; genus GMQP-bins7. The sequence goes on along the minus strand of JALZOK010000136.1, from coordinate 2,516 downwards.
GACGAAGCGTACCCCGCTCGCAGTTGGCGCAAGACCGGAATCCGCTCGCGCGGATTCCGGTCGCGCAAGATCCCTGAAGCCGTCCACCTCGCGGCCGGGCGGCGCGTATCGAGCCGCTACACGGGAATGATCAGGCTCGGGAGATCACGGGGGTAGTACGTCAGGATCTCGATCCCGTCGTCCGTCACCAAGACGGTGTCCGAGTGGCGGAAGCCGCCCAGATCGGGCGCATAGAGGCCGGGCTCGACCGTGAACACCATCCCCGGCCGAATCTCCGTCGAGTCGCCCGAGTCGAGAAACGGGCCCTCGTGATAGCGCAGCCCGATCGCGTGTCCCGTGTGGTGTCGCCAGTACGCGAACAGGTCGTGCTGCGCGAAATACGTTCGTACCGCCATGTCGACCTCGGAGCACTTCGCCCCCGGCCGGATCGAGTCGAACGCGACCTCTTGCACCGCCTTCATGTGCTCGAACATGCGCTCCTGCTCCGCTGTCGGCTCGCCGATCACCATCGTCCGCTCGAGCTCCGAGAGGTAGCCCCAGACCGGAGCGCTCGCACCCGTCACCAGCACGTCTCCTTCCTGGAACACGATGTTCCCGGCGAGGGCGTGCGGGATTGCCGAGTTTCGCCCGATCTGGCCGCGGTAGCCCGCATGCGCGCCGCTCATGAAGAAGCTCTGCGCGCGGTAGATCTCGCCGATCGCATCGAGCATCGCGAAGGTGGCCTCGTTGGACGCGCGCTGCGCGACCTCGGTCTCGGTGGCTCCGGTGCTGGTATAGCGCTGGAGGAGACGATGCGCGAGGTTGCCCCAGCGGCAGCTTTCGCGGATCAGCGCGATCTCGGTCACGGACTTCACGGCCATCTGCTCCTCGATCTGCGCCGCAACTCGCACGACCGTCGCCCCGGAGAGCTCGGACAGCGTCGGCCCGCGATAGCCCAGAATCCAGGGATAGCCGTCTTGGTCGGCGCCGAGCTTCCCGGTCACACCGAGCGCGGACAGGGTCGATTCGAGAGCGACCTCGGAGCGCGGGTCGCCGGGATATTCGAGGTAGTGCTCGACCCGGTCGAACATGGCCTTGCTCTCGGCGTGCTCGACCTCGAGGCGGGGGACGACCAGCGCTCGCTCGCCCTCCGCGCTCAGGATGAATGCGATCGGCCGCTCGGTCGGCGCGAAGGCGAATCCCGCGTAGTAGAGGACGTAGTAGGGATCGAAGAGCACGACCCCCGAGAGCTCATCGGCATGGAGCCGTTCGAGCAGGGCGGAGCAGCGTGCGCGGTGCTCCTCGGGGGTGATCGCGATCGAGGTCACCACGAGCGGGAGCCTACTGCGCGGCTACGCTCAGCAATGGTGAAGCAGTGGTGAAGCGTGTTCTCGTCGTGGCGGCGATCGTGACCGGAATAGCCCCTGGCACGGCTCACGCCGCAGCTCCGTTCGTCTACGACCGCGAGCTCGGCGACATCGCTCGGGTCACGCTCGTGAACGCAGTCTCGGATGAACGGCCGATAGGCAGCGCGGACGTCAAGCGTGTCTACGTCCGCTGCTATCAGGACAAGATGGCCTTCGAGCGAGCTTTCGAGCAGCGCTACGGACTCCCCGCAGCTCGCGTCGTCGCGTACTACGCCGGGGGGCCCGATCTCCACCTGCGAGACGGGACGTGCGACAACGTCCGCACGTTCCTCGGCGGCCGGCACACCGTGTACACCGCCGGCGCGTACGCGATCCTTCTCCACGAGGCGCTCCACCGGCAGGGAGTCGGGATCGAGCGCTTGACGTCATGCCTCGCGAACGAAGCGGTGCGCTGGGGTGCGGAACGCTTCGGGTTCGACGAGGCGAAGGCTCTTCGGGCGCGCAACCTCGCGTTCGCTTACACGAGGCTCTTCGGGCCGCCCCTCTATCGCATGGGCACGCCGACCTGCCTCTCCCTCACGCGGCGATCCGAGTGGCCCGATCACGTGGAAGCCGATGGCTGATCCCGACCAGGCGCAGGCGAGCGTCGAGCAGAAAGAGAGCGAGGAGGAGCTGAAGGAACGGCTCGAACGCGAGCATGGGGAGCTCCTCGAGGAGCTACGTTCGCTGATTCCCGGCGCCGAGGTCCTGTTCGGCTTCCTGCTCGCTATCCGCTTCACGGGCCAGTTCGGTGACCTGGGCGACACCCAGCGCTACGTCTACTACATCACCCTGCTGAGCACTTCGACCGCGCTTGTCTTCTTCCTCGCGCCGGCCGCGTATCACCGCATCAGGTTTCGGGCGGGTGACAAGGAGTCCATGGTGAGCAAGGGGAACCGCGAGGCGATTGCAGGTTCCGCGTCGATCTCGCTTGCCTTCACCGGCGTTCTCTACCTTGTCACGGATCTCACCTTCGGCACGACTCAGGCCATCCTCGTGGCAGCCGTGTTCTTCGCGCTTATCGCCTGGCGCTGGTGGGCGATTGCGCTCTATCGCACTTGGCAGGATCAGCAGCAAGCGCCTTCCAGTCACGGCTAGCCAGTGTTCGGATGGGCAAACGCCCGTCCGTCT
>JALZOK010000038.1 GCA_030857225.1 Actinomycetota bacterium | reverse complement strand
GCTAGAGACTACGCAACTGCTGCGATCTCGTCATTGCGAATTCAAGTGTCCGCTCATAATCGATATAAGTAACTCCTATGGACACGCGCCAGCTGGCCGCGTTCTGCGCGGTCGTCGAACGACGGAGCTTCTCTCAGGCCGCGGAGCGCCTCGGCGTCACGCAGCCGGCGGTCTCGCTCCAGATCCGCGCGCTCGAGAAGCGCCTCGGGGCACAGCTTCTCGACCGCTCCGGGCGGCGCGTGGAGCCGACCGAGGCCGGTTGGCGGCTGTATCGCGGGGCACAGCGGATGCTGGCGCTCGAGGAGCAGCTCGTGTCGGAGCTCGCAGCCTCGGCCGAGGGCGAGCTCGCCGGCGACCTCATCCTGGGCGCGTCGACCGGGCCTGCCGCGATCGTCGTCCCCGTGCTCCTGGGCGAGTTCCAGCGCGAGCACTCCGACGTGCGGGTATTCCTCACCGTGTCCGACACCCATACGGTGATCGAGCGCGTCGCCGACCGCGAGCTCGAGCTGGGGATCGTCGGCGCCTCGCGGCGCCACCGCGGAGTTCGCTTCGAGCCCTTCTTCTTCGACGAGGTCATCCTCGCGTGCCCGCCCGGACATCGCTTCGCCGGGCGCACCGTGACCCTCGACGAGCTCCGCGAGGAGACGCTGATCCTGATGCAGGAGGGCGCAGGGGTGCGCCAGATCGTCGAGGACGCCCTGCGGCGCCTCGGTGTGCGTCTGCGAGATCTCGATGTGCGGCTTGAGCTCGGTCTCCAGGAGTCGGTTCGCCGCGCGGTGGAGGCGGGATTCGGCGTCACGTTCATCTCCCGTACGGCCGTCGAGTCCGAGCTCGCCGACGGCCGTCTCGCGGAGGCTCGGGTCGAGGGCCTCGACGCGACCAGGGAGATCTCGCTGGCCTCCGCCGCGGGAAAGACGCGCACGCGTGTCGCGGAGGCCTTCGTCGAGTTCGCACTGGAGCGCGTGTCGTAATCGTTCGCTGGGGTCTGGACGAGCTCGGCGCGCTTCTCGCGGAGCTCGGCATCTCGCGAGCCCTGCTCGTGACGACGGAGCGGTTCAGCGCGCTCGAGCTTCCTGTTGCGACTCGCTTCTCGGGCGTGCGGCGGCATGCGCCGGTCGAGACCGTCTCGGCGGCGGTCGCGGCAGCTCACGGCGCGGATGGCCTGGTCGGCCTGGGTGGCGGGAGCGCGATCGACACCGCCAAGGCCGTCTCCGCGGAAACCGGGCTCTCGCTCGTCGCAGTGCCGACGACGTACGCCGGCGCCGAGTGGACGCCGTACTTCGGGATGCGGGACGAGGCACGGAAGCTCAAGACCGGGGGCAGCGGAGCCCTGACGGTGGCGATCGTCCACGAACCGGAGCTGACGCTCGGGCTTCCCTTGGAGGAGACGGTCGGGACTGCCATGAACGCGCTCGCTCACAGCGCGGAGGCGCTTTACGTCGAGAGTCGAAACGCCGAAGGGGACACCGAGGCTGTCGCGGGAGCAAGGCTGATCGCGCGCTGGCTGCCGGAGACGGTCGCGCGACCGGCCGACCTCGAGGCACGGACAGGACTCCTCGAGGGAGCAATGCATGCGGGCAAGGCGCTCGGCCTGACGGGGCTGGCTCTCGCACATGCGCTGGCGCAGGCTCTCGGCGGGCGCTACGGCCTCCCGCACGGACCGATGAACGCGTTGACGCTTCCGCCCACGCTACGGTTCAACGAGCCGGTTGCGCCTGGCGCGCTCGAGCAGTTTGGGAGGGCGCTCGAGTCCGACGACCCCGCGGTAAGGGTCGAGGAACTCGCTCGGCTCGGAGGATTCTTGCGGCTGCGGGACTTCGAGGTGCCGGAGGAAGAGCTGCCGCTCGTCGCGGCCGAGGCGGTCGATCGAGCGGGCGCGCGCGCGAATCCACGCACGGCTTCGCCCGACGACGCTCTCTCGCTCCTGCGCAGCATCTGGTGAGCTTTCGCTTGACTCGCGGCCGGTTCGGACGCACGATGTAGCGGTGCTCGTCGAGTACGCAAGCCTGGTTGCGGCGATGGCCGTGCTCACGGCTTCCCTCACCGGCGCGTTCGGCCAGAAGCTGGCCGTGCTTCCCACCTCGAGCGGGGCAGCCCTGTCGACGTTGAGCGCCGCGGCGGGCGCGCAGAGGGTCCCGGCGGGCGAGGCACGGACTGCTTACAAGCGCGCGCCGTATTCCAAGCCGGTGCTGAAGTACCTCTATGCGGTGGGCTGGATCGGAGGCAAGAAGAGCCCGCTTTCCTGCCTCTTCGCCCGCACCCAGCCGTCGGAGACGGAGCAGGAGGCGCTCACCGAGATCAAGGGGAACGGGAAGCTCGTGAAGCAACTCCGTCGAGTCCACGTCGGACAGAAGCTGGCAGCCTCGGTCGTGGTGAAGGGGATCGCGTCGGCTTGTAGCTAGGCGCGACCCGTGCCCGATTACAACGAGTTGTAACTACTAGGCGGCTTCGGGCGCGGGCGCAGGCTGGCGACGGCCGCCCATCACGCGACGCAGGCTGACGACGCCGAGCACGTCGGACCCGTCGACGACGGGCAGGTGGCGGAAGCCGTTGACGAGCATCACTCGAGCAGCGTCGTCGAGAGTCGTGTCCGGCGTCGCGGTCATCGGATCGGCCGTCATCCACTGGCGCACGCGTGCGTCGCTCGTATGCACGCGCGCCGCCATGGCACGCAGCATGTCGCGCTCGGTGAGGATGCCGATCATTCGACCGAAGTCCTTGACGACGACGGCGCCCGTGTTCTGGCTCGTCATGCGCTCCGCGACCTCGCCGAGTGTGTCCTCGGGCGCGACCGTGATGAAGTTCGGCGTGACGATTTCCGCCAAGGTGCCCATATCACGAGTCTACAGCCGCTGCCGGGAACTTCCACGAATAACACTCGATAATGACAGGAATAAGATAGTCGGTTAACATGCAGCGTTGTGCGACGTCACGAACCTTTCGACGTGCTCGTAATCGGCAGTGGCGCCTCCGGTCTGGTGGCGGCGGTTTCGGCCGAGCGGGCAGGCGCTCGAGTGGCGCTCGCGACCAAGACCACGTTGCAGGCCTGCAACTCCGCAAAGGCTCAGGGTGGGATCCAGGCTGCGTTCGGTGAGGACGACTCGCCCGAGATCCATGCCGAGGACGTCATGCGGAGCTCGCACGAGACGGCCGATCCGCAGCTCGTCGGGGTGCTGACGAGCGAGGCCCCGTCGGCGATCCATTGGCTCGAGGAGCTGGGCGTCGAGTTCACGCGGTCGAACGGTGGCTATCGCCTGGCACGCTGCGGCGGCGCCACCCGGCATCGTCTCCTTCAGGTTGGCGACCGCACCGGGCACGCGATTACGAAGGCGCTGCGCGACGCGTACGAGGCCGGGGCAGGGACCGAGCTGCCTCACCACGCGCTCATCGGGCTGCGCGCTGGTGAGAACGGTTGGACGGCGACCTTCGAGACGAAGGACGACCAAGAGGTCGACATCGGCGCGGCCTCGATCGTCCTCGCGGCAGGTGGGCGCTGCTACCTCGAGGCAGAGACACGTGGCGAGCTCTCCACGAACCACCCGAACGCGACCGGCGAAGTGACGCGGATCGCACTCGATGCGGGCGGGGAGGCTAGGGATCTCGACGCGCTTCAGTACCACCCGAACGGCGGCGCGTGGCCGAGCACGATGCAGGGCTACTCGATCCCCGAAACGACTCGCGCGTATGGCGCCGTGCTCCTGAACGCCGACGGCGAGGAGTTCACCGATTCGCTCGGCGCGCGCGACGCGGTCTCTCAGGCGATCGTCGACGAGGTGGACAAGGGGAAGGGCGTCCTGACCCCGGACGGCCGTCCCGCGGTCTGGCTCGACACCACACGGATCTCCCAGGAAGACGCCGATATCTCGCTCCCGTACATGCTCCGGCGCTACCGCGGAGCCGGAATCGACCCGCTCGCGGAGAAGATCTACACCTATCCCGTTCTCCACTACCAAAACGGCGGGCTCGTGATCGACGAGCAGGCCGAGACGACGCTCGAGGGCGTCTTCGCGTGCGGAGAGATCGCAGGCGGGACGCATGGGAGGAACCGCATGATGGGAAACTCACTTCTCGAGTGCACGGTCTTCGGGCGGCGTGCCGGGAAGGCCGCGGCCGAGAGGGCGCGGACATGACGACCGCGACCACGACCGACCTCGACGTCGCAGTCGGCGACGCGGCGGCACGCCTGTATGTGTGGGCGCTGAAGGACATCCCCCAGGATCTGCGAGACGCGCTCGCCAGGGCGGCCGAGACGGAGACGTCGGTGCCTGGCCAGCGAGTTCTTCAGACGATCCTCCGAAACGTGAACGTCGCCGAGGACGAGAAGAACCTCGTCTGCCAGGACACCGGCATCGCCGTCTACTACTGCCGTGTCGGGGAGCACTTCCCGCTGCATCCGGCCCGGATCTACGCAGCGCTGAAGGAAGGCACCGAGCGCGCGACGATCGAGCACCCGTTGCGCTCGAATACGGTCCACACACTCACGCGTGAGAACACGGGCCAGAACGTCGGTTACCGCGTCCCCATCGTCCATTGGGACTTCATCCCGGACTGGGACGGTCTCGACGTGAAGTGCGTGCCAAAGGGTTCTGGCTCCGAGAACATGAGCTTCTTGAAGATGTGCGTCCCGGCCGACGGGATTCGAGGAATCAAGGAGTTCGTCCTCGAGTCGATCGTCGGCGCCGGCGGGAAGCCGTGCCCGCCTGGGATCGTCGGTGTCGGGATCGGTGGCTCAGCCGATTACGCGATGCACCTTGCGAAGGAAGCGATCGCGCGTCCGGTCGGCACCCGGAACGAGGATCCGCTCGTCGCGGAGCTCGAGGACGATCTGTACGGGCTTCTGAACGAGACGGGCATCGGGCCGATGGGTCTCGGTGGCGACGTGACCGTTCTCTCCGTGCACGTGGAGCACGCGGACACGCACATGACCTTGAATCCGGTCGCGGTCAACTATCAGTGCTGGGCCGCGCGCCGCGCCTCGGCGCACATCGCCGCCGACGGCACGATCGAGTACGAGCGGGACGCGTGATGTCGCTTTCTATGTCTTTTGCAGCGATCCTTACAGTGCCTGTCCCTGTTAGCGTGACAAGCTCGTGCCAAGGAGTCCACAGCTGATGGCGACGCACGAGGTCACGTTTCCGGTCACCGATCCCGCCGAGATCCTGAAGCTCCGCGCCGGTGACGAGGTCGTCGTCCAGGGGCACATCATCGGGATCCGGGATCGCACCCAGGTCCGGATCTTCGATCAGGGCGTCGAGCCGCCGATGGACCTCTCCGGCGCATTCCTCCTCCACACCGCCCCCGGTGTGCGCAAGCTCGGACCCGGCCGCTACGAGAAGATCTGCATCGGGACGACGACGAGCGCGCGCATGGTGCGCTTCACGGAGCCGCTCGGGACGCAGTACGGCGTGCGCGCGATCTGCGGCAAGGGCGGATTTCCCGACGAGGCGATCGAGCCGATGCAACGCCTGGGGATGGTCTACTTCGCGATCGTCGGCGGGGCTGCCGCGCTCGAGACCACCCAGATCGAGGAGATCGAAGAGGTCGCCTGGGAGGAGCTCATGCCCGAGTGCCTCTGGAAGTTTCGGGTGAAGGACTTCGGCCCGCTCACCGTCGGCATCGACGCCCACGGGGGCTCTCTCTACCGCGACGTGCAGGAGCGCGCCCGCAAGAAGCTGGAGGAAATCTATGCACGACTCTGACTCTGACGGTCTCCTGTTCCTCGACATTCCGACGCGGGAGGGCAAGCCGCGCTCGCGTGGCCTGACACACGTCATGGACAAGGGGCTGAACCTGCGCGAGATCGAAGGCCTCTTCGACACTGCGGGCGAGTACGTCGACATCGTCAAGCTCGGCTGGGGAACGAGCTACGTCACCAACAACCTGGAGAAGAAGGTCGCGCTCTACCGATCCTTCGCGACCCCCGTCGTCTGCGGCGGGACGCTCTTCGAGGCGGTGTACGGACAGGACAAGATGGACGACTTCAAGCGCTGGCTCGAGCACTACCGCTTCTCGCACGTCGAGATCTCGGACGGAACGCTCGACATCCCCCGTGAGCAAAAGCTCGAGCTCATCGCGGACTTCGCGCGGGACTTCGTCGTCCTCTCCGAAGTCGGCTCGAAGGACTCCGAGGTCAACATCGCTCCCTACCTGTGGGTGCAGTGGATGCGCGAGGAGCTCGATGCGGGCGCTTGGAAGGTGATCGCCGAAGGTCGCGAGGCGGGCACCGCCGGTATCTACCGTCCGACCGGAGAGCTCCGAACCGGTCTCGTGGACGAGATCGAGCACTCGATCAGCTTCCACGACCTGATCTGGGAGACCCCCACGAAGACGTCGCAAGCCTGGTTCGTACGTCATTTCGGCACCGAGGTGAATCTGGGCAACATCCCGCCCGAGGAGGTCATCGCGCTCGAGACGCTTCGCCTCGGCCTCCGCGCGGACACTCTGAAGGAGGTGCTACTTGGCCGTAAGAGCGCCGAGCCCGCTCCGACTCCCTGACCTCGACTTCGAAGCCATGACGGCCGAGGAGGTCATCGCCTGGGCGCACCAGTTCTTCTGGCCGCGCGTCTGTCTCACCTGCTCCTGGCAGAAGCAGTCCTCGGTGCTCGTGCACATGGTCGCGGAGCTGGGACTGCGGATGGACACGGTAGAGCTGGACACGCACCTCTTCTTTCGCGAGTCCTACGAGACGCGCGACCAACTCGTCGACCGCTACCAGCTGAAGCTGATCCAGCCGGAGATCCCGACCATTGCCGAGCAGCATCGCGCCGAAGGTCCCAACCTTTGGGAGCGTGATCCCGACCGGTGCTGCCACATCCGCAAGGTCGAGCCCCTGGTGAATGCGCTCGCGCCGTACGACGCCTGGATCTCCGGAATCCGGCGCGACCAGTCGCCAAGCCGCTCCGAGACCCCGAAGGTCCAATGGTCCGAGCGCTACCAAGTCTTCAAGATCCACCCGCTCGCCGACTGGGACGAGCAACGGATCTGGTCCTACGTCAAACAGAACGAGATCCCGTTCAACCCGCTGCACGACGCGGGGTACCGTTCGATCGGCTGCATTCCCTGCACGCGGCCGACGCGCCCTGACGAGGAGGAGCGCGCAGGCCGCTGGGCCGGCTCCGACAAGCTGGAGTGCGGCATCCACGAGAACGCGAGACTGGAGAGAACCGCATGAGTCGGCACATCTACGCGCACGAGCATCCGGAGTCCGAAACCGATCGAGGCGGGGGCTTTACCCTCTGGTTCACGGGACTTTCGGGCTCCGGAAAGACGACGATCGCGCACCACGTCGGCCCTGAGATGGACCGCCGTGGGCTGGTCGTCGAGTACCTCGACGGAGACACCGTTCGCACGCATCTCTCGAAGGGCCTCGGCTTCTCGAAAGAGGACCGCGATGCCCACGTCGAGCGCCTCGGCTGGGTCGCCTCGCGGATCACGCGACACGGAGGTGCGTGCATCGTGGCGGCGATCTCTCCCTACGAGCAGGCTCGCTCGAACGCGCGGGCGCTCGTCGAGGAGCATGGGCCGTTCGTCGAGATCCACGTCGAGACATCGCTCGACGAGTGCGCCCGCCGCGACGTGAACGGTCTCTACGCGAAGGCGTTCGCAGGCGAGATCAAGGGCTTCACCGGAGTCGACGATCCCTACGAGGCGCCGGCGTCCCCGGAGATCGTCGTCGACACGGAGGGGCTCGAGCCAGAGGAATCCGCTGCCATCGTGATCGCAAAGCTCGAAGAGCTGGGACTCGTTCCGGCCAAGGTGACCGCGTGACCGTCGCCGCGACCGATCGACTCATTCGCCCGCACGGCGGGGCGCTCGTCGACCGAACGGGCGATCGCCCCGACGATCTCGACGCGCTCGAGACAGTCGCGCTCACGTCGCGCGAGCTCTCGGATCTGGACATGCTCGCCTCGGGCGCGCTCTCGCCGCTCGAGGGGTTCATGGGCCAGGCCGACTACGAGCGGGTCATCGAGGGGATGCACCTTGCGAACGGCGTCCCCTGGGCGCTCCCCGTGTGTCTCGCCGTGGACGCCGCTCCGAGCGGCGACCGCGTGGCGTTGATCGACGAGGGCGGTCGCCCGGTGGCGGTCCTCGAGGGGGACGGTGTGTTCGAGTACGACAAGGAACGTGAGGCGGAGCTCTGCTTCCGCACGACCGACGAGGCCCATCCGGGCGTCGCTCGCCTCTATGGGCAGAAGCCGCTCTATCTGGCGGGCAGGGTGACCGTCTTCGAGCGCTCGCAGCCCGGGTTCCCGGAGCTTGCGCGCGACCCCGCGGAGACGCGCCGGATCTTTGCCGAACGCGGCTGGAAGCGTGTGGTCGGGTTCCAGACGCGCAATCCGATCCACCGGGCGCACGAGTACCTGACGAAGGTCGCGCTCGAGACGGTCGACGGCCTCCTCGTCCACCCGCTGGTCGGTGACACGAAGTCAGACGACGTTCCGGTCGGCGTGCGGGTCGAGTGCTACGAGACTCTGCTCGACGGCTACTACCCGGAAGACCGCGTGCTGCTCTCGGCGTTTCCCGCCGCAATGCGCTACGCGGGGCCGCGCGAGGCGATCTGGCACGCGATCTGTCGCAAGAACTACGGCTGCTCGCACTTCATCGTCGGCCGAGACCACGCGGGCGTCGGCGACTACTACGGCACCTACGACGCCCAGCTGATCTTCGACGAGTTCGAGCCGCACGAGCTCGACATCGAGCCGATGTTCTTCGAGCACACGTTCTGGTGCAACGTCTGCGGATCCATGGCGAGCACGAAGTCGTGTCCTCATGGGCCCGAAGATCGCGTGTTCCTCTCGGGCACGAAGGTGCGCGAGATGCTCGAGGCGGGGGACGTCCCGCCCGTCGAGTTCACCCGTCCGGAAGTCGCGCGGGTACTGATCGACGCCTACCGGCGATAACCTCGGCGAACGGTGGATCTGAAGTTCACGGTCGTCGGCTTGCTCACCGGGCTATTGGTGGGGATGACCGGCATGGGGGGCGGGTCGCTGATGACTCCGATTCTGGTCTTCCTGTTCGGAATCCCGCCCACCACCGCGATCGGGACGGACATCGCCCACGGCGCGGCCTTCAAGACCGTGGGCGCCGTCCAGCACCGGCGCATGGGTAACGTGCGCGCGAGGCTCGCCGGGTGGATGCTGATCGGCTCCGCGCCTCTGTCCTTGGTGGGGGTGTGGAGCGCGGTGCAGATCACCGATCGCTATGGCGACGGTGTCGAGGACGTCATGGCAAAGGTGCTGGGAGCGGCGCTCCTGTTCGGAACGGCCGGTCTGGTCGCGAAGAGCCTGGTTCAGACCAAGAAAGCAGGCGAGGGGGACTGGCAGCTCACTCCGCGCGACCGCGTTGCGGCCGTTCTCATCGGGGCGCTGGGTGGGTTCATCGTCGGGCTGACGAGCGTCGGGAGCGGTGTGTTCTTCGGGCTCACGTTGCTCATCATCTTTCCGCTCCGCGCGCACAAGGTCGTGGGCACGGACATCTTCCACGCGGCGGCGCTTCTCTATGTCGCGGGGATCGGCCACTGGTTGGCGGGCAACGTGGACTTCGCGCTGCTCTTCTGGCTGCTCCTCGGATCGATCCCGGGCGTACTGATCGGCGGACGCCTGACGCTCTCGATTCCCGAGCAGTTCCTGCGTCTCCTCCTGGCCGGAGTGCTCGGCCTCGCGGGAATCAAATTGCTCGACGTTCCGGGCTCAGGAGTGATCCTCATCGTTGCCGTCTCTGCCGGGCTGGTGGCGCTCCTCGTGTTCATCGCGAGGCACAGCTGGATCCGGATCCAGCGCGGTCGAGACGGGAGCGCCACGTACACCGCGGAATAGCTCGATAGCATCGCGCGGCGATGCGCACGGTCTGGGTGAGCTTCGACACGATCGGCCGCGAGTGCCTCGAGGCCGCTGTCGACGCGGGAGCGGAGATCGTCGGCGTCGTGACTCTTCCCGGCCCGATCGATCCGAACCGCTCGGGGCAATGCGCGTTCGACGAAGTCGCCGAGCGTCACGGCGCAGTCCTTGTCGAGGCCGTCGACGTCAACGCTTCCGAGACGATCGAGGCGATCCGAGCGCTCGATCCGGAGCTGATCTTCGTCGTCGGCTGGTCGCAACTCGTGCGTGAACCGCTTCTCGCGCTCGCGAGCGAGGGCGTATTCGGCATGCATCCGGCGCTGCTGCCCCGTCATCGCGGCCGCGCTGCGATTCCGTGGGCGATCCTCTCCGGGCTCGCGCGGACGGGTGTCACCCTCTTCGAGATCGTGGACGAGACCGCGGACTCAGGCGCAATCGTCGGCCAGGTCGTCGTCGACGTCGAGCACGACGAGACCGCGGAAACTCTTTTCGAGCGGATCTCAGGCGCACACGTGCAGCTCATCCGTGAATTCGTGCCGCAACTGCTGACAAGGAGCGCGCCGCGCTTACCGCAGGATCCCTCGCGCGCCAGCTCGTGGCCGAGGCGCAGGCCAGCCGACGGGATCATCGACTGGGAGACACGCGCCCGGTACCTGCACGACTGGGTTCGCGCGCAGACGCGCCCCTACCCTGGCGCCTTCACCTTCCTCGGCGACGAGAAGATCGTCGTGTGGCGGGCGCGGCCGGTGAACCTCGACGAGCCCGCGCCGGCAGGGACGATCGTTGCGAGCCGACCGGATGGTCCGGTCGTCGCCTGCGGAGAGGGCGCGCTCCTGCTCGAAGAGGTCGAGTCGCACGCGGCCGAGCTCTCGATCGGAGTCAAGCTCGGATGACGCGCGTGCTCGTCGTGGCCGCCCATCCCGACGACGAGGTCCTCGGCATGGGGGGAACCATCGCCGTCCACACGGGCGCCGGGGACCAGGTGCGCGTGCTGGTCGTGACCGACGGAAGCTCCACCCAGTACCCGGGCGATGCCGCCGCCCGAGCGCGCAAGGAAGAGGAGGCGCTCCGCGCCGCGGCGGAGCTCGGCGTCGACGACTACGTCCATCTCGATCTCCCGGACATGCGGCTCGACACGCTGGCGCACGTCGACGTGAACAGCGTCATCGAGGAGCACGTCCGCGAGTTCGCACCCGAGGTCCTGTACACCGTTCAACCGGATGTCAACTCGGACCACCGGGTGCTCTTCGACTCGGTCGCTGTCGCAACCCGCCCGACGCCGGGTCAGCCGGTGCGCCGCCTGCTTACCTACGCGCCGACCTCGAGCACCGAGTGGACGCCTGCAGCGGTCAACTGGTTCGTGCCCAACTGGTACGTCGACATCACCGCGACCCTCGAGCGGAAGCTCGCTGCATTCGCCCACTACGAGACCGAGCGCCGCGAGTACCCGCATCCGCGGAGTGAGCGGGCGATCCGGGCGGCCGCGGAGTTCCACGGCACGAGCTCCGGCTTCGAGCTCGCCGAGCCGTTCGTCCTAGTGCGCAGCCTGGAAATCCGCTAGCGGATTCCCAGCGCGCGTAAATCCCTAAAGGCGTCCGCTTCGCGGCAGCGCTGCCGATGCTCGCACGTCAACGAGTAGGTTCCGCACGGATGGCGCGGCTGCCGCAGACCCTGATCGTCCTCGCTTTGCTCGGTGCGACCGCGGCCGCGTTTGCGTTCACCGAGCGCGTGAAGCTCGAGCGGAGCCCGATCACCGGAACCAGGGTCGATCGCGTCTTCTCCCCGGTTTGCGAATGCGCCCGCAACGTCGCCGTCATCTCGTTCGTGCTCCGCCGGAGGGGAACCGTGACCGTCGACATGCTGGACGGAAGCGGCAGACGCGTGCGCAGGCTCGTTCGCGATCGGGACGAGCTGAAAGGCCGGGTCTCGTACACGTGGGACGGCCGAGACGACCTCGAGCGGATCGTCGGAGAGGGCGTCTACCGGCCCAGGGTCGAGCTGGAGGAGCGCGGACGCACGATCGTGCTCCCGAATCCCATCCGCATCGATACGGCCGCTCCGCGAATCAGGTTCCTCCGAGCACTTCCGCAGGTCTTCTCACCCGACGGAGACGGGCGTCGCGACCGTGTCACCGCTCGCTACGAGACCGACGAGCAGGCGCGCGCGATGATGCTCGTGGACGGCAGGCGTCGCGTGCTCTCCAAGTTCCGCTCGACGGAGGGCCAGCTCATCTGGTTCGGGCGCGTGAACGGGAAGCCGGTGCGGCCGGGAACCTACGAGATTCGGCTGCGTGCGTTCGATCGCGCCGGCAACCGCTCGAGCTCGCGGCGGATCATCCCTGTCGTCGCCCGCTACATCGAGCTGACGCGCGACCGGATCGAGGTCGTCGCAGGAAGGCGCTTCTCGGTTCGGGTGTTGGCCGATGCCGCCTCCTACCGGTGGCTCTTCGCCGGTGAGCGGGGAGTCCGTCGCAAGCGAGTCCTCGTCCTGCGGGCTCCGGAGACCGCCGGGATGTACCGGGTCTATGTCTCGCTCCGTGGACGCTTCGGAGACAGCGCGGAGGTCGTCGTCACCGAACCGCCGAGCGAGTGACGGCGCCGCTCCTCGTCCTTGGCGTCAGCCGGTCTGGCACGACGCTGCTCCGCGTCGTTCTCGATCGTTCGCCGGGTATCGCGATCCCGGACGAGTCGTTCTTCATCCCGTTGCTCGCGCGGCGGCATCGTGGGCAGGTCGATCGCGAGAGGTTCCTCGACGATGTGAGACGCCTGCCGGCACCGGCAGCGTGGGGTCTTGCGCCCGCGGATGTCGCGTCGCACTTGCGGTCTCCGGCGAGCCCCGGCGGGGCGATTGCCGCAATCTACGAGGCGTACGCGACGAAGCAGGCCAAGCCGCGCTGGGGGGACAAGACCCCGATGTACATGCGTCACCTACCGCTGCTCGAGCGGCTCTTCCCGGATGCGCAGTACGTCCACTTGATCCGCGACGGCCGCGACGCCGCGCTGTCGTTCGTGCGCATGCCCGAGCGGACGTTCACCCGGACGTGGGCTCATCCAGACACGCCCGCCGAGTTCGCCTGCCTCTGGCGTACGGAGGTCGCCGCGGCGCGCCGGCTCGGATTGCGCGTGGGGTCGTCCCGATACCTGGAGGTTCGGTACGAGGATCTGGTCGCCGGGCTGGAAGGCGTGATCCTCGAGATCTGCGAGTTCGCGAACCTCCCGTACGAGCCCGCGATGCTCGACTACACCCAGGCGGTCGACGTTTCCGAGAAGCCGCACCAGCAGCGGCTCTTGCAGCCCTTGACGCCGGGCGTACGGGACTGGCGAACCGAGTTGGCCGCCCCGGACATCCGCGCGTTCGAGGCGATTGCGGGAGATTTGCTCGTACAGCTCGACTACGACCTCTCGCAGCCGCTGGGAGAGTCAAGCCGCGGGGCGAAGCTCGCCCTCGCGCGCTATCGCGCAACTCTAGGCGCCTGGAACGCGGCGGCGTCGGCAACCCAGCGCTCGCCGCTCTGGCGGCGCCGGCATCCGCCGCTTACGACGACCGCGGAACGTCCCGCCCGCGGATAGCCAAGAGCCTTCCGTTGAGTGAGAAGAAGTACGTCTTCTCGGTCGCGATGCCCGGTGAGTACCTGCCGAGTGGCAGTCGCCACACGATCCTGCCGTCAGACGCGCGCAAAGCGTACGTCCGCTTTTCCAGGGTCGAGACGAACACGTTCTCGCCGATCAGGACCGGCGCCCCCAGGATCCTGCCCTCGAGCTGGGTGCTCCAGAGCTCGTTGCCGCTGCTCGCGCGAAGGGCCCGGATACGGCCATCGAAGCCGCCCACGAACACCCGGTTGTCGGAGACAGCCGGCGTCGTATAGCCGAGACCGCCGACCCGGCCGGTCCAGGCGACATTCCCCGTTTCGGCGTCGAGAGCCACGACCTTGCCCGAGCGGGCCACCGAGTAGATGCGTTGCCCGTCCGAGGAGGGGCTGGCGTAGAAGCTCTCGTAGCGGAAGGCGTCACGTTTGATGTAGGTCGTCCAGAGCTCACGTCCGGTCTTTCGATCGAGACAGACGAATGAGCCCGCGTAGGTGGTGACGCAGACTCGACCCCCGAAGACCGCTGGGCTCGCGTTGATCCGCCCGCCGGTTCGGTAAGCCCAGCGCACCTGTCCTGTCGCTGCACGCACCGCGAACAACCGGCCGTCGTGCGAGCCGAAGTAGACGAGGCCGTCGACGACGACCGGTGAGGACTCGACCTTCCCGGCCGTACGCACCTGCCACACCACCCGTCCCTTCTCGCGTTCGAGCGCGGTGACGGTGCCCGCCTGAGAGCTGACGATCACGCGCGGCCCGTCGATTGCAGGGCTGGAAGGCAGCGTCCCGCCGACGCGGCGTCGCCATTGCACCTTGCCCGACTCCGCGTCGATGGCGTACGTCGCTCCCTCGAAGGTGTTGACGTAGAGGTCGCCCTCACAGTAGGTGGGCGGAAACTCGATGTAGCTCCGCAGCCCGCGCGACCACAGCGGCTTGCGTCCCGGAAGACCAAGCGGGGCATCAGGTCGGGCGAGCGAGCGCTGGGGATCGGCTCCGAATGTGCGCCAGCAGCGTCGGTCGTCCGTCGGCTTCGGAGGCTTCGGCTTAGGCGGAGGCTCGGGCGCCGTGGGGAGCGTAGGGACCGAGACGGTGACGTCATCGAGCTCGGTGTCGAGCGCGCCCCGCGGCCGGTCGTTCGTGAGCCCGATTGCGAGGAGGAGCCCACCGAGTGCCAGCACGAGCACCGAGAGGGCGAGGAGAATCCACTTGAGAGCTCTTGGCATATGGAGAAGGCCGGGGCCTACGGCCGCCGGTCAGTGTGCCAGCAGCCGAGGAGCCTCTCGAGCTTTCGCCATACCCGCGGCCAAGAGCGCGAAAACTCCCCAGGTGAGCGGATCCTCGAAAAAACCCGCATAGAGGAGGGAGTGCACGACGAGTACGAGGAGAACAGCCGCCAGTCCTACGGCGAAGATCCAATCCCGCCTCGCGAGGAGCCATAGCGCCCAAGCGCAGGCGCCGAGCAGCCAGAGATACAAGATGAAGCCGATGAGGCCGAGCTCGGCAAGCACGGTCAGCGGCGTCGTATGCGATGCGCTCCGCCGCCCGGTGCGGCGCCCCGCGGCTTCGCCGCTCGCGCGTGGCTGACTTCCGACTCCGACACCGACCGCCGGGTTGACCTCGAAGACGTCGATCGTGATCGAGACGAGCCGTGAGCGCCCGCTCGTGACGTCCCGGGCCGAGCGGCCGTTCACTGCGTCCGCGGCGACGGCCGCGGCCGCGAGCGTCGCGACGAGAGCGCAGGCGACGAGGGCGATTCGGAGCCGGCGGCTCGCACCGAGAAGGGTGATCGCGAAGGTCACGACGAAGAGTGCGACGAAGCTCGACTGCGAGTACGAGTAGAAAAGCCCTGCGAAGAGCACCGCGATCAGGACTGCTATCGCCGCCCACTCCGCCGGACGTCCACGACGTAGCCAGAGAACGACGATCAGCACCGCGATGGGCACGACCAGATAGCGCCCGTACAGGCTCGGATCCTTGAACAGCGACGTCACCCGGAAGAAGCTCGTGTACGCGTTCGCAACCTCGAGATCGCGGGCGAAGAAGAGGGTGCGCGTCTGCACCTGCCACATGCCGATCGCTGCGAACATCACGCCGAGGCCGACGAGCGTCACGAGCAAGGCCCTGGGTAGCCAGTCGCTGAAGGGCGCGCGCGCAACGACCGCGAGCCCTGCGACGAAGGGAAACAGGAAAAAGGCCAGGATGACTCCCCCCTCGCGTTCGTCCTGTGTCCAGACGAACGAGACAGCCGTAAACGCGACCAGAGCCGCGACCGGGAGCGCGAGCAGGAGCGGTGGAGGCGTCAACTGCGCGCCTCGGAGCGTCCTGTACGCGAGCGCCAGCGCGGACGAGGCGAGCACGAGGTAGAGGGGGAGCAGCAGGAACGCCTCTTCCGCTCCGACCTGGACCGGGATTCGAAAGGGCGCAGCGACGAGCAGGGCGACTGGGACCGCGGCCGGGTACCGCACGAGTGGGATCGCGCCCAGGGTCATCGCCGCGATACCCACGGCAACGAGGACCATCCCCGCAGGATCGTTGAACAGCGCCGCGAGGTCCTCGTCGCCGGCCAGCGAGCGGACGATGCCGAGGGTTGCTGCTCCGAGTAGCGCGAGCCCGAGAAGAGGAAGCGCGCGTCCACGAGGCACGACAACGAGCACCGATCCGAGCGCGCCCACCAACGCGCAGACCTGGGCGGCTTCTGTGTGCTCCATGGCCGCCTACCCGCCCACGAGGTCGACCGCTTCATAGCCGAGTCGTCGCTCGACGTCGGCCACGAGCGGAAGGATTCGCTCGACTGCCTCGGGATTCTGCCTTCGCCACTTCTCCGGCTCGGGATCGGTGAGCGTCGTCCTCGAGGGCCTGCGGGCGAGCACCTCCTCGTGCGTCTTCTCGACGAAGTCCAGACCCAGTTGTCGGTACAGGCGCCGGAGCTCCGAGCCGGGATCGGCGAGGAGATCCTCGTACGCGATCTCGATCCACCGAGATGGCTCGATCCGATCGCGCGCGGCGAGCACCGCTTCGTTGCACGCAAGGTACTGGTGTGCGCAGATCTCCTCGAGTGAGGCGGATCGCAGCTCCCGCCATCCGGGCACGAGAACGAGGCTCCAGAGGTTCCCGTTCAGCGGCCCGAGCCCGCTCAGTGGCTCGGGGAGACCGTACTTCACGAACCTGGGCCGGGCCTTCCACGCCTCCATCAGCGAGCTCACGTTGTCAGGCGCCCGGCGACGCAGGAAGACGTAGATCGCGCCAGGAAGCAATGCCTCCAGGTACGGGATGCGGAGGCAACTCGCGGGGGTCTTGTCGACGAAGCGCTGACCGCGTGTCCACCAGCGAATCGCGAGCCGAACGAACTCGCGCTCGCGCTCGCTGACGTCGCTTTCGCCCAGTGCATCGGAATCCCAACCTCTGTCACGGGGATGATGGAACTCGTCCCAGAGGATGTGCCCTTCGCTCTGCACGGAGCGGACGTCGGGGCTCCGAAGAAGCGCCTCGAGCAGGACTCCCGTGCCCGAGCGCGGGCAGCCGAGGACGAGGATGGGATCCTGTGGCGGAGGAGCCGCTGGGAGCACGGCGGACAGGGGTCGCGCGAGACGCGGGCCGCTCCGGCGGACGCGCCAGACGAAGCGGCGCGCCCCGAACAGCCGGTTCGACCGCATGCGCGTGATCCTACGTATCGGGCAACAGCGAGCGAGGTCTCGATGGCTGGTTGAATAGCGCAGTGCTCGACGGACCAAGAGCTCCAAACACAATGAGCGACCATGTCGGGCGATCATCGTGTTAGAAACTCTGAGACGCGCGCTTGTCCTTGCACCGCATACCGACGACGGCGAGCTCGGTTGCGGCGGCACCATGGCGAGGCTGGTCGAGACGGGGTGCGAGGTGCGGTACGTCGCGTTCTCCATCGCGACCCGCTCTCTTCCGCCGGGCTTCGAGCCGGACACGCTGGCGCGCGAAGTGCGCGAGGCGACGGCCGAGATCGGCATCCCCGGGGACTCTCTGACGGTTCACGACTTCGACGTGCGCACCTTCCCCGAGCGCCGCCAGGACATCCTCGAGCTGCTGGTGGCGCTGTGGGAGGAGTGGCGGCCGGAGATCGTCTTCCAGCCCTCGCACCACGACGTGCACCAGGATCACCAGACGATCGCCCACGAGGGCCTCCGGGCCTTCAAGCGGACGACGATCCTCGGCTACGAGGTCCCCTGGAACAACTTCGACTTCTCCTACGGCGCGTACATCGCGCTCGAGAAGCGCCACATCGAGCGAAAAGTCGCGGCGCTCGCTCGCTACGCCTCGCAGCAGCACCGGCGCTATGCCGATCCTGAATACGTCTGGAACCTGGCGCGCGTCCACGGGGTCAACGTGAACCGCGAGTATGCGGAGTGCTTCCAGGTGTATCGGATCGTCGCCTAACCGGCCTTTAAGGCCACCCGAACTGTCAGCGGGAGGATGCTTCTATGCAGAAGCTCGTAGGTTCGCATTCATCTCGAGGATCGGCTTGACGACGGGTACCTCGGGTCGTAGTGTCGCCTCCGGCGCCGGTACTTCCGGTCCCGCGAAAAGGAGAGTTCGGTCGTGCGCGTACGTGTGGCGCCACGGGTCAGCATCGTGCGACGTGGACGTGGGATTGCAATCTCTGCCCGTCCCGCACGCGCCGGCAGCGGCGTTGCGCTCCAGGTGTACGACCGCGAGAGGTTCGACTTCGTCACGGTCGCGCGCGGTCGCCTGAACACCTCGTCTCGGGCAACGATTCCCTTCGTCGCCGAAGGTAGGGCGCACGTCCGCGTGGTGGTGCGCGGCCGGCAGGGTGAGCTGTGCGGTCTGCCGCAGTTGTAGTGGTCGAGCCAGTGTGGCAGAGCACGCGCCCGCTCTTCGTGCGAGCGGTAGACGAGCCCGTACGCCCACTCTCTCGCCATCGTCTGGTGGAAGCGCTCGACCTTGCCGTTGGTGCGTGGACGGTAGGGCTTGGTGGTGAAGTGCTTGATCTCGCGCGCGCCGAGGAGCTGGCGAAAGACGCGGCTTCGCGTGTAGGCCCAGGCGTTGTCGGTCATCACCCGCTTGACGATGATGCCATGGCCTGCGTAGAAGGCGAGGGCGCGCTCGAGAAAGCCTGCGGCCGTGGCCGCACGCTCATCGTCGTGGATCTCCGCGTAGGCGAGGCGAGAGTGATCGTCGATGACGGCGTGTACGATGTCGAGGCCGTCGCGATGGTGGCGGTCTTGTGAGCGGCGGTCGCCAGTGACGCGGTGTCCAGGCCGTTGGAAGCGGGCGTACTCACTCGTGTCCATGTGCAGCAGGTCGCCAGGGCAGGGCCACTCGTAGCGGTTGGCAGGCTCGCGGAGCGATCTCGGTGGCCGGGAGATGCCGGCGCGCTTCAGCACCTTCCAGACGGTCGAGTGCGCGAACCCGGTCGCGCCGGCGACGAGCCTCGGCCCCCAGCCCGTCTGCCGCCGACAGGCGCAGATCGCCTCCTCGAGCTCGGGCGCGAGCCGATGCGGACTGTGCGCCGGTCGACTCGAGCGATCGAAAAGGCAGGAGCGGCTCTCCCGTTCGCCAGCCCCTGCATCTCGCCACCGCTTCCACCAGCGATGAGCGGTCGCTACCGAGACGTTGAACGTCCTCGCCGACTGACGGATCGAGCCTCCGCTCTCGATCGCGAGCACCAGCTGGTGGCGCCCGGCAAGTCCGAGCTTGGCGTTACGGTGAAATTGCATCCGGCCCTCCTTCTGGGCGTCGTTATGGCAGACGCACAGCCTGGAAGGAGGACCGGATTACCTCGTCAGCCGTTCACAACCTGTGTGGGCGGGACATCTAGCGCGCGGGCCGGAGCCAGGCCCCGATCGCCTTGCGCTCGGCGGGGAGGTAGAAGCCGAACGGAACGAGCGCCAACGGGTACGCGAGCGCGAGCAGGAACGCCACGGCGAAGCCCGAGTCCAGCAGCTTGCCCACGACGACGAGGGCGACTCCGACTGCCGCCGCCGTGAGCACGCGTCTCCACTGGTACGGCACCGTGTAGATCCGCTGTGCCCACCAGGCCATGCCTAAGAACATGGTCGCGTACGCGGCGATCGTCGCGACGGCGGCGCCCATCATCCCGTAGCGCGGGATCAGGATCAGGTTCAGCACCACGTTCACGGCCGCCGCCGCCCCCGTCACGACCCAGTTGAACTGCGTCCGCCGTGCACGGCCGACGCCGATAACCACGACGATGTACGCGCCGAAGGCGACGGCCGCGAATGCGAGCGGTCCGACGACCCGCGACGACTCGGCGAACGCCGGCGCCGCGATCCAGCCCACGATCCACCGCGAGAGGAGCGCGAGCCCGGTCGCGACCCACGTGGTCAAGAGCACGAGGTAGGTGAGCACGTACGCATACGTCCGGCGAGCTTCGCGCTCGTCCTCGATCGAGTATGCGAACGCCGGCCAGGCGAGCCGGAACGCGGTCAACAGGAGCACCATCGCCGACGCGATGCGGACGCCGACGGAGTAGAGGCCGACCTCTGTCGTGTCCGCGAGCCGCACGAGAAAGAGCCGGTCGCTGAAGTTCGTCACCCAGAGGAAGAGCGCCGTCGGGATGAGCGGCACTCCGAACCGGTTCATCTCCCGGAGGAGGCTTCGGTCGAACTGGAGCCCGAGTTGCTCGCGGCGATACCCGATCAGCGCCGTATACACGAGCAGCGTGCCTGTGAAGTTTCCGACGATGACGCCGATCGGGCCTTGATCGAGCGCAACGACGAGGAGCAGCGTCGCGCCGATCGTGAGCAGGATGTTCGCGAGGCTGGCCGTGACGAAGGCGACCGACCGCTCCTCCACGCGGAAGAGCGACGTGAGCTGCTCGTAGTTCATCCCCGCCCAGAGCCCGACGAAAGACGCCATCACGAGCTCGGAGTCGTCCGGTGAGCCGAAGAGGAGATCGGCGATCGTCCCCGACAGAACGAGCCCTGCCGCGAGGCCCGCCGTGGCCATGGCCATCGTGAACCAGAAGGACGTGCGGAGTACTAGGCGCCGGTGCTCGGGCGCGGGCGAGTCGAAGTAGAAGCGGAAGAACGCGGCGTGAATTCCCATCCGGAGGACGATTCCGATGACCGTCGCGAGCGCGATGAGCGTCTCGACCTTCCCGTAGTCGGACGGGGAGAGGTAACGCGTGTAGAGGGGCAGCAGGAGGACCGCGAGGATCCGCGAGACGAGCCCGCCGAGCCCGTAGATCGCCGAGTGCCTGCCGAGCCGCCTGAGCTCCGCTCCGAGCGCCATTCAGGAGCACCTGACGCGATGAACGGCCATGTTGCGAGACGGCGCTGGACGCCGTGATGCAGCGTCCTCAGTCGCGCCCATATCCAGAGGATATGGGCGCTCCCTGCGTCCTTGCCTCCCGACGTCCACCATCCGCCTCGCGACGGGCGATCATCACGTCAGGAGCTCTAGAGGCGAGAGTAGAGCGCGAGCAGGCGGTCGGCGACCCGCTCGAGGTCGTGAACCTGCTCGACGTACGCGCGTGACGCTTCTCCGATCCGGCGGCGCTCGGCGGCGTCCGTGACGAGCGGCTCGAGGCGCTGCCGGAGGGTCTCTTTCGTGGCGTTCACGATCGGGACACGCGTCTCGAACGCCTGCTCGCTCCGTGCGAGGGCCTCGTCCTGCAGAAACGTCACGACCGGCTTCCCGAGCGCCATGCACTCGATCGCGAAGAGCCCGTACCAACCCGCGTTCAGCTGGTCGATGACGATGTCGGCCTCCCGATAGCGCTCGAACGCCTCGTCGTGGTGCAAGCCCTCGACGAGCACGAGATCGGCGTCGAGCCCCTCGCACGCGGCGAGCACGTGCTCGGTTCCCTTGCGACGACGCGACGAAGGCGCATGCAGGATCACCGGTCGTGTGCGATCCGCGGCCGGAAACGCCGGCTCGATCGCGGCGACGTCGATCCCCGGCGGGATCACCTCGGCCTCCGGCACCCAGCGAATCGCGTCATAGGAGCCGACGAGCTGCGCACCCGCCTTCCTGCCGAAAGCGAGCTCAGCGGGTGTCTTGTGGCGGATGTCGGAGCCGAGGTAGTGCATCACCGACCTCTTCCGGAGCGCGCGCAGAATCGGGAACTGCACCGACCTCGGGACGAGGGTGAGTCCGAAGTAGAAGTGAAAGATGTCGACGCTTGGGAGGAGCTCGCCGAACGCGTGCCACTGCGTGAGCTGGCGGCGGGCGAAACCGCCGCGACGGTCGAGTGACCGGTCGGCCTCCGGGTGAAGCTTGTACCGGTTGAACACGACGAGCTGGGCGTCGACGCCGCGTCGGCGGAGCGCCTGGACGTTGGCCCACGGAACGCCCGCCGTGTTGACAGGGCAGTGGACGACGCGAAGCGCGTCAGTCAAGGACGATGCCGTCTTCGGCGAGCTGAATGAGCCGGCGCTCCTTCTCTGACTCCACCAGCGAGCGCATCGTCTGTCCCATCGTCGTCCCCGGATAGACCCAGATCGCGGGATGGATCAGGATCTGCAGCCATGGAACCGCACCCGCGCGAAGCTCTTCGTGAGGGCAGCCCGCGCGCCAATGCTGATTCGAGTCCGAGCGATAGGTCTCTGGGGAGAAGTAGCGCTCGCTGTACGCGTTGACCGCGCCCGAGATCTCCTCGGACATGTACTCGGGCCTCGGGTTGTGCCACGAGACGACGGGGTCGAAGCGCTCGTCGAGGACGACGTTTGGGTGCACGGCGTGCAGTCCGACGGCGTGGCCGAGCTCCCGTAGGCGCGAGATCGCCGACACGCCCTCGACCGAGGCGAGGTTGTAGAAGACGGACTCGGTCATCAGAAGATAGGTGGCTCGCACTCCGAGCTCCGTTTCGAGTTCTGCCATCGCGAGTGCCGCCTCGAGCGAGAGATCGATGTCGTGGCGGAGGAAGAGATCGCAACGCTCCGGGTCGTCGCCGAAGTGCGCAAAGCGATACCCGCCGACCCGCGCGGCTTCGAGGATCTCGGCATAGTGCTCCAGGTCGAACGAGCAGCTCATGCGGCTACCTCGACGCTCAGCAGCGCTGCCGCGGCGTCGGCTCGCTGCACGGCCTGATCCTGCGTGTTGCCGACAGCGATCACGTAGCCACGCCGGTCGCCGTCACGACGGACCGGCCGGATCGTCTCCCCGACCTCCAGATACGTGTCCGCCTGTACCACACCTTCTGATGCGAGAACGGGATCGAGGCTTCCGATCGCGAGGACGCGGCCGGTCGGGAGTGGCCCGGGGTGGGCGGTGAAGAAGCGGATCGCGAGCGGTTGCGAGAACTGCGGAAGCGCAAGCTCGTCCCCGACATCCTCGCCGAGCGCTTGGCGGAGCGCGATCTCGACGAGGTCGACTCCGACTGCGTGGCGGACGAGGTCGGCCATTTGGCCACCGGGTATGCGGGCTGCGACCTCGACGACGACGACGTTGCCGTCCGGCGAGGCAATGAGCTGCGGGAACGCGATGCCGTCACGGAGCCCCAACGCGCGAACCGACTCGACGGCGATCCGCTCCGCGCGCTCGAGCTGGTCGGAGGGGATCGTAGGTGGATAGACATGCATCCACCCGACGCCGAACCCGATCCCCGGGGGACGAAGGCGGTCCGAGAGCGTCAGCAGGGTCGCCTCGCCTCCGCGTGCGATCACGATCCCGTTCATCTCGATCCCGTCGACGAACGCCTCCACCATCGCTTCGTTCGTCGGCGACTCGGCGAGCGCTTCCTCGAGATCCCGCTCGAGATCGGCCGCGCTCTCCACGCGGAACACCGCCCGCTGGCCGCCGGAGTCGACGGGCTTGAGAACGGCTGGGATTCCGGATTCCTCCAGCGCGGAGGCCGAGTCCTCGGCCGAGCGAACGGCCGCGAACAGCGGTTGCGGAACCCCGGCGTCAGCGAGAGCGCTCCGCATCGCCAGCTTGTGGGTCATCCGGTGAGCGGTCTCAGTGCCGATTCCCGGCAACCCGAGCGTCTCCGCCACCGCTGCGACGACCGGGACGGCGCGGTCGGCCGATACGGTCAGCACGCCGTCGACTCGATGTCGCCGGCCGACCTCCGTCACGCCGTCGACGTCTGTGAAGTCGACGACCTCGGCAATGTCAGCTGCGACGAGACCGGGCGCCTGCGCGTTCCGGTCGACTGCGACGACTCGCAAGTCGCGACTGCGCGCATGCTCGATCGCGCGGCGCTGATGGCGACCCGCGCCGACGAAGAGAACTGTCCTCACGGCCGCCGATGCTAACTGGGCGGCTACTAACGAACGCCACCGGCCGGCAACAGCCAGGGCGAGAGGCGTTCCCAGCGCGAGATGGCGCAACCATCCTCGCGACTGAACCTCGCCCAGACTCGCTTGTCGGCAACCGTTCCGACGACCCGCGCGACCTGCGGTCCGCCGTAGATCTGCGTGCACGCGACGTCGGACGGTGTCGACGCGAAGAGCTTCATTCCGCCTGCCGCGAGACGGCGGCAGGCAATGGCCGGGCGAGGAAGCGTTCCGCGTGCGGGGTTGCAACGCAGCGTCCAGGTATCGCGACTCGCGGTTCTCGACCCGTCCTCCCAGTACGTGACCGTCAGCGAGGTGCCGGACGACGTTCCGGCTGATACGGACGCACAGGCGGCAAGCGTGGCGGCCGTGAGTAACAGGATGGCTAGTCCGCGCATCTGCGTCCAGGGTACTCCGCCGTGAGCGCCGCACGTCACGCTCCTAACGGGATGCATATACCGCTACTAGGAGGTTTGGCGCGTACCGCGCTAGATGGTCGGATCGGGAATTGACGCGCAGCCGGCGCCGTGTCGTGGCCGTCATCCGGCCCGCCGTGGATTCCCGATCAAGCATTTAGACTCGCCTCAGTGCCACTGAGCGGGAAGCGGATCGTCATCACCGGAGGGGCCGGGTTCATCGGCACGACACTTGCACGTCGTCTTGTCGACGCGAACGAGATTGTCGCCCTGGACAATCTCCATCGAGACGCGCTCGGGAGCACGACTCTCGCCGAGCATTCGAACTTCCACCTCGTCCAGGCCGACGTCCTCGACCTCGAGCGTCTGGTGGAGCTCGTGAGAGGAGCGACGCACGTCGTCCACTGCGCGGGAATCGCGGGCGTCGATACCGTCCTCGAAAGCCCGGTGCGGACAATGCGCGTCAACGTTATCGGCACCTACAACGTGCTCGAGGCTGCACTCGCCGCGGGAGACAGCATCGAGCGCCTGGTCGACTTCTCGACGAGCGAGGTGTTCGGCCAGCACGCGTTCAACGTGCAAGAGGCGCACGTCACGACGATCGGATCGGTCGGTGAGGCACGGTGGACCTATGCTGTGTCGAAGCTCGCGGGTGAGCACATGGCGCATGCCTACCACGCCGAGTTCGGCCTGCCGACCACTTCCGTACGGCCCTTCAACGTCTATGGGCCCGGGCAGATCGGCGGCGGGGCGATCCGGGCGTTCATCGAGGCGGCCCTCGCGGAACGCGACCTCATGATCCACGGCGACGGGGCGCAGATTCGCGCCTGGTGCTACGTGGACGACATGGTCGACGGCGCGCTCCTGGCGCTCGAGCACCCGAGTGCCGTCGGGGAGAGCTTCAACATCGGCAATGCACGCTCTGCGGTCACGATCCACGACCTCGCCGGGCGGATCAAGCGGTTGACCGGGTGTTCCGGCGAGATCGCCTTCCAGCCACTGCACTACGTGGACGTCGAGCTCAGGATCCCGAACATCGACAAGGCGCGCGCTCTGCTCGGTTTCGAGGCGAAGGTCGACCTGGACGAGGGGCTCGAGCGCACGATCGCCTGGTACCGGGAGAAGCTCGCAGCTCCCGCCGGCTCCGCGTGACGGCGCCGATCAGGCTGGCCCGGCCGGATGTCGGCGCCGACGAGCTGGCTGCGGTGACCGAGGTGATCGAGAGCGGCCAGCTGACAATGGGCCCGAAGGTGGCCGAATTCGAGGACGCGCTCGCCGAGGTAGTCGGCACGGCGCATGCGGCGGCAGTCTCGTCGGGCACCGCGGCGCTCCACGTCGCTCTGCTCGCGCTCGAGATCGGTTCCGGCGACGAGGTGATCGTGCCCGCGTACACGTTTCCGGCGACCGCCAACGTCGTCGAGCTCTGCGGCGCGCGCGCGGTGCTCGTCGACGTCGATCCCGACACCTTTCTCGTCGATCCCGCCGCGGTGGCGGCGGCCGTGACCCCGCGCACTCGAGCGGTCATGGCGGTTCATCTCTTCGGCCGCCCGGTCGAGTGGGAGGCGTTGCAGACCTCGGTCCCCCAGGAGGTCGTGCTCCTCGAGGACGCGGCGGGCGCGTTGGGAGCCCGCTATCGCGGAACTCCGTGCGGCGCGCTCGGTGTCGCCGCCTGTCTCTCCTTCCACCCGCGGAAGATCGTGACCACCGGTGAGGGCGGCGCCGTGACGACCGACGAGGCCGGGCTCGACGAAGCGGTGCGACGGTTTCGCCATCACGGGTGGGCGACTCTCGGGGACATGCCCTCTCCAGGCTTCAACTACCGGCTCCCGGATCTGCTCTGCGCGGTCGGGATCCCGCAGCTTGCGCGACTCGAGGAGCTGCTCGCCGCGAGGGAGCGCGTCGCCGGCTGGTACGCCGAGCGGCTCGAGTCGCTGCTCCTCACGCCCGGCGCGGCTGAAGGGGACCGGCACGGCTGGCAGGCCTATGTCGTCCAGCTCGACCGGCGTGACGACGCGCTGGCCGGGCTGCGCGAGGAGGAGATCGAGGCGCAGATCGGGACGTGGGCGCTCCACCGGCTCGAGCCCTACCGCTCGCAAGGAGAGTTTCCAGGCGCCGACCGCGCGTTCGAGCGCGCGCTCGCGCTGCCGTTTGCGACGACGACCACCGAGGACGAGGTCGAACGGGTGGCGTCGGTGCTCGCTCGCTTCGTTTGACTTGACAAGCAACCCGTTGTGAGTGAATACTCACTTCCCACGATGGTGAAGACACTTCGACAGACCTCCGAGCAACGGCGCAGCGCGGTGCTCGAAGCCGCGCGCGGCGAGTTCGCGCGCCACGGGTTGCACGGCGCCTCGACGGATTCGATCGCTCGGCTGGCCGGAATCTCACAGCCCTACCTCTTCAGGCTCTTCGGCTCCAAGAAGGAGCTCTTCCTCGCGGTCAACGACGCCTGCTTCGCGGAGACGCTCGCCGTCTTCCGTGAGGCCGCCGCCGGAAAGTCGGGGGAGGACGCGCTCCGCGCGATCGGCGACTCCTACAGGGGTTTGATCGAGAGTGATCGCACCACGCTTCAGGGCCAGCTCCAGTCCTATGCCGCCTCCGTCGAGGACGAGGACGTGCGCGAGAGCACCGCGCGCGGGTACGGCCGGCTCGTCGATTACGTCGAGACCGTCTCAGGCGCCGATCGCCAGACCATCGCGATGTTCTTCGCCACGGGGATGCTGATGAACGTGCTTGCGGCGATGCAGTACTCGATCGGCGACGATCCGCGTCACTCCTGGGTCGCTCGTCTTGCGGAGGGGTGCGAGAAAGCGAAGTAGGCGCATCTCTTTTTTCTTCCAGTTGTGAGTAAGCAATCACTACACCGTTACCAGAAGAACACCGGAAGGAGGACACGATGAAAGCCGGCGCTCGCACGATCTGGTTTTTCGTGATCACCTCGATCGCGCTCTTCATGGTCGTGCTCGACAACCTCGTCGTCTCGACGCGGGCCCAGTCGGACCGGCTCGTCGCGCAGGCGGAAGCGGCATGAGGCTCGCGAGCGTGTTTTCCACTGAAGCGCTTGCTTCAGCGAGCGCACGGCATCCTTGGCGGACGGTCGGGGCGTGGATCACCGTCTTCGCCCTGTCAATCGTCGCCATCGCCGCGCTCCTCGGCGACGGCCTCAGCACCGACGACGCACCGACGAACAACCCCGAGTCCGAGCGGGCGATTGCCGCACAAATTCAGGCGTTTCCACCCGATCCGGACATGGTGGGCACGGACATCGTGATCGTCCGCTCAGACCGGCATACCGTCGACTCTCCGGAGTTCCAGTCGTTCGTGCGGGCGCTCGTCGTCGAGAGCGATGTGCCGGCGCTCTCGCGGGCTCGAACGTATCTGGACGGTGACGCCTCGCTCGTGTCCGGCAACCGTCACGCGACGATCGTTCCGCTCGGGATCCCGGACGAAAGCGAGGCAGAGGCGGTGATCGAGGTCGTCCAGCAGGCTGACGAAGACGCCGCCTTCTCGGTCTCGGTCACCGGCGACCAGACGCTCGACTACGACTTCAATCTGCTCTCGCAGGAGGATCTCGAGAAGGGCGAGCTCCAGTTCGGGCTGCCCGCAGCTCTCATCATCCTCCTGCTCGTGTTCGGAGCGGTCGTCGCCGGGCTCATCCCCTTGCTGATGGCGATTGTCTCGATCGTCGTCGCCTTGGGGCTGGCCGCGCTTCTGGCGCAGCCGTTCGAGCTCTCGATCTTCATCGTGAACATGCTCACCGGCATGGGACTGGCGCTCGGCATCGACTACTCGCTCTTCGTGGTCTCTCGCTATCGCGAGGAACGTGGCCGCGGCCGCGAGCCGCTCGACGCGATCACGGCCTCCGGGCTGACCGCGAGCCGGGCGGTGCTCTTCAGCGGCACCGCGTTCGTGGTCGCGATGTTCGGCATGCTGCTCGTGCCGAGCTCGATCATGCGAAGCCTCGCGGTCGGCGCGATTCTCGTCGGGATCGTCTCGGTCGTCGCGGCGCTTACGCTCCTGCCCGCGCTCATCGGGTTGCTCGGAGACCGCATCAACTCTTTGCGGATTCCGGTCGTCGGCCGCCGCACGCTCGCTTCCGCGGGCAGTGAGGGCCGCTTCTGGGGAGCGATCGTTCGGAACGTGCTGCGTCGGCCGGTGCTGAGCCTCGTCGTCTCGTTGGGCGCGCTCGTTGCTTTGGCTCTCCCGATTCTCGCGATGAACGTCGGGACGAGCGGGGTGTCGGCGCTGCCCGACCGCTTCTCCTCCAAGCAGGGCTTCGTGGTGCTGGAGCGTGACTTCCCGGAGGCGACGACCGACCCCGTGGAGATCGTCGTCACCAGCGGCTCCAGCGACTCATCGCGATCTGAGGCTTCGGCGGCGCTTGATCGTCTCCGCACGACGCTCGCCGCAGACTCTCGCTTCGGCGCAGGCGAGATCCGGCGCTCTGAGGATGCTGATGTCGCGGTCCTTTCGGTGCCGGTCGGCGGAGACGCATCGAGCTCGCAAGCCGTCGCGGCCGTGCAGGAGCTCCGTGACGACCTCGTGCCACAGGCGTTCGAGGA
The DNA here is from genome assembly GCA_030857225.1 of Actinomycetota bacterium. Classification (GTDB taxonomy): domain Bacteria; phylum Actinomycetota; class Thermoleophilia; order Gaiellales; family Gaiellaceae; genus GMQP-bins7. Next base: position 4,080 of record JALZOK010000038.1, on the reverse strand, counting down.
AACCGATGCCGAGGTCCTCGTCGGTGGCACCACGTCGGAGAACATCGATTACTTCAACTCGGTCATCGATCCGGCGCCGCTCGTGATCGCGTTCGTGCTGGTGCTCACCTTCCTGCTTCTGACCGTGGTCTTCCGGTCGGTCGTCGTCGCGGCGACGGCCGTGGCTTTGAACCTGCTGTCGGTGGGCGCGGCGTACGGACTCCTCGTCCTCGTGTTCCAGTACGGGATCGGCGCAGACCTCCTCGGCTTCCAGGAGACCGACACCATCGAGGCCTGGGTGCCGCTCTTTCTCTTCTCCGTGCTCTTCGGACTTTCGATGGACTACCAGGTGTTTCTGCTCAGCCGAATCAGGGAGCGCTTCGACGAGACTCGCGACACCACCGACGCGGTGACGTTCGGCGTCGGATCGACCGCCCGGATCATCACCGGGGCGGCGCTGATCATCGTCGCGGTCTTCTCCGGCTTCGCCCGCGGTGACCTGATCATGTTCCAGCAGATGGGGTTCGGGGTCGCGGTCGCGCTCTTGATCGACGCGACGATCATCCGCTCGGTGCTGCTCCCGAGCGCGATGCACCTGCTCGGACGGTGGAACTGGTACCTCCCGAGCTGGCTCGAGTGGCTGCCGCGGCTGCAGGTCGAGGGGGAGAAGCAAGGGTGGTCGGCACCTGACCCTGGGCAGTCACGCCCAGCCTGAAACGAGGTCAGCCCGTGATCAACCTGCGTGGTCAGGAGAGCTAGCGGCTACGAGAAGAGCTCGAGCGCGGCGAGCGGTTGCCTGAAAGGCGGGATGACGTAGGCGCCTGCCGCCCGGGCGCGTGACTCCTCGAGCAGCTCGCGGGCGATTGCCAGACCGGTTTCGCCGGCGCTCGGACCCGCATCGCGCAACCGCGCCAGGACGTGCTCCGGCACGACGATTCCCGGCACCTCGTTGTGGAGACGGAGTGCGAGCTGGTGGCTCTTCACGTAGAAGATCCCGATGAGCAGAGGAATCGGGCACGGGCGTCCGAGGCGCTCGAAGAACGCGTCGAGGTAGTCGAGATCGAAGAGCACCTGCGTCATCGCGAACTGGGCGCCTGCCTCCAGCTTCAGCTCGAAGCGCTCGAGCTCGTAGCCGAGATCGTCCGCAGCCGGGTTGACGGCCACCCCGAGGAAGAATGACGTGGGCGCGTCGATCTCGCGACCGTTGAAGTCCTCGCCCGCGTTCATCTGCGTGATGATCCGCGAGAGGCCGATGGAGTCGACTTCATAGACGCCGCCGGACCCTGGATAGTCACCTGCCTCGGGCGGATCGCCTGTGACCGCGAGCACGTTACGGATTCCCTCCGCATGCGCGCCGAGGAGCATCGACTCGAGCCCGGCGATGGAGGAGTCCCGCGGGGTCAGGTGAGGGATCGTCTCGATTCCGGCAACGCGCTCGATCGTGGCGGAGGCGATCAGCCCGCTCATGCGCGCTCGCGCGCGTGGATTGTCGTTCACGTCGACGACGTCCACTTGCCCCGAATCCTTCAGCGTTCGCGCGAGGTCGAGCATCGCCTGCGCTTGACCACCCCGAGGCGGGTCGATCTCGACGGAGACGACGAACTCACCAGTGCGGAGCTTCGTCTGGAGGAGCGTCTCTCGCTCGGGCTCGACCATTGCGATGACGAGGTCGCGCTCTCGCACGACGAGAGGAGCGCTAGGGCGCCGCTCTTCGTCGACGGCGTCCCGGATCGCGGCGATCTGTGTCGGCGTGGTGCCGCAACAGCCGCCGATGATCCGCGCGCCGAGCTGTTGGGCGTGCGCGGCGAAGTCAGCGAAGTACTCGGGCGTCGCGTGCGGGAAGACGACCCGTTGGCCGGCGAGGCTCGCGAGACCCACGTTCGGCAACGCCGCGAGCGGCTTGGAGCTCTCGCGCATCTGCTCGAGCGCGCGCAGCGCGGCTTGCAGGCCAAGGCCGTGGTTCGCGCCGATTGCGGCGACGTCCTTGTCGTCGAGCGCTGACGCCGCCCGCGCCGCGCTGACGCCGCCCAACGTGTGTGCGTCTTCGTCGAATGTGAGCAGAGCCACGATCGGAAGCGAGGAGACCGAGCGGACCGCGCGAATCGCCGTCTCCAACTCGTCGAGTGAGTAGAAGGTCTCGACCAGGAAGAGATCGACGCCGCGTCCCTCGAGAAGCTCCGCTTGCTCTGTGAATAGTGCTGCCCGGTCGTCTCGCCGCGCGCCCATCTCGCCGAGCGGACCGATGGATCCAGCGATGAAGAGATCGCGGCCCGAGACCTCGCGGGCGTCCCGTGCGATCTTCACTCCCGCCTCGTTGATCGCCTTCACCTCATCCTCGAGGTATTGGGTTCTGAGCTTGTGCCGGTTGGCGCCGAAGGTATTCGTCTCGATCAGCTCGGCGCCGGCACGGATGAAGCCGAGGTGGAGGGAGAGAACGCTTTCCGGTGCGCGGAGATTGGCCTCTTCGGGGCAGCGCAGTCGTGACACGGCGCTCGTCACCAGGGTGCCCATTCCTCCGTCGGCGACGATCGGTGGCCCCGAGCCCAGCCGTTCACTGAATCGATCCATGCGACCCACTGTAGATCCGTATACAGATGCTCGATCGGGAATCGCGGCGGGCTGAACGGACGGCCATGGCGCTGCGCCGGGTCGCCTCCCTTCCTCACCGCACAGGCGTGCCACCTGCAGCACGACCGACTGTGTCGTTCGGCTGGATCGTGACCGCCCCTCGCGAAGATTGGGTCCCGATCCGGTATCTACGGTGAAGCGACTGTGTCAACCCCGTCTGAGGGACAAGGTCAACCGCTATCGGGTGACGCCCAATGTGGGTGAATGACTCACGCTTCGAATCACTCACAGCGCGCGACGATGCGGTGGCCGCGTGAGTGAGTTCGTGGGGGATGGAGAGTGCGGTTCCCTCGAGGAACCTGCCGGGATCGGAGCGGGGGCTTGGCGGCTACCCCGCTCTGAGTCCCATTTCCGGGCGCTCAGAGCTTCTGAGGCGATGCCCCGTTGCGAGGCGGCGGCATCGTGAAATGGCCGCTCATTACGTCAGGTGGTCTCAAGCTCGTGCGAGAGGCTGTCGATAGCGAACACGACTCCCGGCTGGGGACTGACGGCAATCAAGAACCGGCTTCGGAGCTTCGAGAAGGGGCGGCGGACGACGCCGCCCTTCTCATTTTTGATCGCGTCGCTCCTGTGGGTAAGTTGACGCAGAATCGTTACACGTTCACCTGCCGCGAACGGACGTGTCCAGGGTCAGACCCGGGGTTTTCGCTCGACCACGGATTGCCTGGAATTGGGGCGGCCTACGGTTGCTCCGGTCCCTCCGAGCCATGTCCGCCGACGCGCCGGACAGGCTCCGCTTCCGGGTCGGTGTCGAACGGATCGTCGACCGGACGGTCGTGTCTCGGGGGGACACGTGGTGGGAGGCCTGGCGACAGTGCTACGTCTAGCGGTTTGACACGGCGCGCCGAACACGGTGTGATGCACTGTTCGGACTTGTTCGCGGGGCGTTAGCACATGCAACAACGCCGCCCTGCCTACGTCAGACATAAGAGCAAATACGATGCAAGAGGAGGGTAAATGAGGAAAGGTCTCATCGCAGCCTCGCTGGGGCTGCTTGCCGCGGCCGTGCTCGTGACGTCCGCGCTCGCGAGATCCGAAGCGGCTGCGACACCAGCGCAGATTGCCGCGTGCACCAACGTCTCACTCGGCTTCGTCGGGCCTCTTACAGGTCCGGTCGCGTTCCTCGGCCAGGAGCAGATCTCGTGGCTTCGGTTCGGGGTGCAGAAGTACAACAAGGCGAACAAGACGCGTTTCAAGGTGGCCGGGGGCGACACGCAGCTGAAGGCGCCCGTGGCGCGTACCGTCGCGAGGCGTTTTGTTGCCGACCGCAAGATCATGGCGATCATCGGCCCGTCCGAGAGCCAGGCGGTGAGGGTCGGGGGCAACCTGTACGAGAAGGCTGGTCTAGCGGCGATCTCCGGTTCGGCGACGGCCACCGACCTGACCAAGGGTCGTCCGTACACGACGTTCTTCCGAGTCGTGCCGAACGACGCCATCCAAGGTCCGCAGGTCGTGGCGTTCGTCGCCGGGAAC
>JALZOK010000135.1 GCA_030857225.1 Actinomycetota bacterium | reverse complement strand
ACGTCGTAGGTCGGAAGCTGGAGCTCGCCCAAAACGGAACGACGAGGCTCGCTCTTCGGCGGTGCTGCGACTCTCACTTGGATATCGCGAACACCGCCGAGTTCCTTGATCGCCGCTTCGGCATCCTCGAGTGCTTTGCCGTGCACGCCCGGCTGATCCTCGACGGCTGCGACGCCCTTGCCCTTGACCGTGTGGGCGACGATCGCAGTCGGGCGATCCGCCGTCGCGGCGGCCTTGGCGTAGGCCCGGTCGACCGCCTCGACATCGTGCCCGTCGACTTCGATCGCGTGCCAGCCAAAGGCGCGCGCCCGCGCGGCGAACACGCCGAGATCCCAGCCGACCATCGTCTCGCCACGCTGGCCGAGGCGGTTCACGTCGATGATCGCAGTCAGATTGTCGAGGCCGTAGTGGGCGGCGTGCTCGAACGCCTCCCAAATCGAGCCCTCCGCCATCTCGCTGTCGCCGCACAGCACCCACACGCGATACGGCAGCCGATCCAGCTTCCTGCCGGCGAGCGCGATGCCGACCGCGATCGGGAGCCCCTGTCCGAGCGATCCGGTCGCGACGTCGACCCACGGCAGAACCGGCGTCGGATGACCCTCGAGCCGGCTGCCGAGCTTCCGGTACTCGAGCAGCTCGTCCTCGGATACCGCCCCGACCGCCTTCAGGATCGCGTAGAGAAGTGTCGAGGCGTGACCCTTCGAAAAAATCAGACGGTCGTTGGCCGGATTGTCAGGATCTGCGAAATCGTGGCGTAGATGCCCGCCGATCAGAACGGCCATCAGATCAGCCGCGGACATCGCTGAGGTGGGATGTCCCGAGCCAGCAGCAGCACTCGCACGCACAGAGTCGACGCGCAGCTGCTGCCCGAGCTCACACCAATGCTCATAGTCGTTCATGCTCGCTCCCTGACTCGGTGACGGGTTCGCGTGTCGTGCTCGCGTCGCTGCATGGACCCCTCCGATGCCGAACGCTGAAGTCGCGCCAGCCCTGCAGCGGCACTTCGACGCACCCGGGCGACGGACACGCCAAGTCGCTCGGCCACCTCACGCTCGCGCAAGCCGCCGAAGTACGCCAGGACGATGACGCGCCGTTGCTCCGCGGGCAGCTCCGGCAGCAGCTCTGCCTGTAGCCGAGCGCAGTTCGATGCGGTCGTGGTTCCCTCGCGCCGTGCCCGCCGGACTGCTGCCCGGTGAACGAGCGTCAACAGAAGCCGGTAGGCATCATCCGGAGCCGCAGCGGACGAGACCGTGCGCCAGCAATCGGCGAATCCCTCCGCGACCGCGTCTTCAGCCGATTGCTCGTTCTCGAGCATCGCGAGCGCGAGTCGGTATGCCGCTCGGCCAAAGCGATCGTAGAGAGCCCCAAGTTCATGCACGTCCGTCATGGACGAAAGACTCCCCTGCCTGGCTTCGATGGAAACCGACGATCGTTGCGCTACAGCCGAGAATCGAGAGACGTAGCTCCTCCTACTCCCCCGTCCTCGCCCAACGACGGCGGCGACTCGATGGTGATCAATGGCAGACGCGTCTCCTCATCGAGCGTGCGTCGCAACTCGTCCGGCGACTCGACGAGGACGAGCTCGAGCGTCGGCCAGACGTGGCCCTCGAGTAGATGCCCGCCCCAGGCCGTGCCGTCGGCTTTGCCAACGACGACGTGCGCGTGCACCTGCGGTTCGCCGTCTTTGACGGCGATGTCGCCAGCGAGCGTCAGCACCTCGACCTGCTCGGCGAGCGGGATCCGCTTGTAATCCTTCCGCTCGCGCTCGAAGAAGCCGAGCGTCACGTCGCTGAAGGCGCCGATGCCGCTGAAGCTCGCCGCTGTGACTTGCTCTTGCTCGGCGAACGCCAGCAGCTGCTCGACCACCTCGTCGCCCTTGTCGAAGACGAGTACGTGTCTCGTGCCGTCGCCGCCGAGACGTTTTGACTTCACGTCTGACCTCCTTCCTGCCCGTTCAGCGCCAGCTCGACCACCTCCGCGAGGTGCAGTGACCGCCAGGCGATCGTCTGGCCGATCTGCTCGCGACAGATGAAGCCGTCAGTCACGATCAACAGTCGGCTCACCGGCGGCGCGCACGGTCGGCAGCAGCACGCGCTCGTCGCAGTCGATCGAGACATTGTAGTGCTTCTTAACGAAGCCAAAGGCACCGGCGATTCCGCAGCAGCCGGCGTCGAGTAACTCGAAGTCGAGCCCGAGCTTGGCGAACACGGCCTCGTCGGAGCCCATCCCAAAAATCGCGTTGTGATGGCAGTGCCGTGGACGACGGTGCGGCGCCGAACTGGCGGCGACTTCGTAGCGCGGCACGCTCGCGGAACTCGCCGAGGAGAAACGTCCGCTGGCTCAGGCACTTGGCGTCCTCGTCGTTGGCAGCAGGTCGATCAACTCGTCCTCCGCGAGCTGAACGAGCGCATCGTGAAAGGCGCTGATCGGGCGGGCTTCGAAGGGCCGACCTTCTTTGCGTGTGAATGCGGCGACGTGGAGTGCAGCCCGCGGCCGCTACTGATTCCACTTGTCGGCGGTCGACTTGCCGTGGCGGCTGCTCTTCGCGCGGACGCTCGTCACATCCGGCGGGGTGCTTGCGGAGAAGATCTCGGCCTCCGTGTTCACCATCTCGCCCTTGCTGCGTCGTGCCGAGAAGCTCTTCTTGAAGTGCAGCATCCTGCGGAAATACCTGTTCACGTCGAGACCTCCCTGGACGACTCTCGCCTCATCCTGAAGTGTTGCAGTTGTGGCCCCGAGGCGCGGACGATGACCGACGACGAGTGCGTGCGATTCCTGCAGTGGGCGCTGCCACGCCTCCTGTGGGGTGCCAAAACTCGGTCCACATCCCGAAAAATCACGGATTTGCAGCCGGTAACCGAGTTTTGACACCCCACAGGCCATCGCGGCCTAACCATCAGGTGTCAACGGAAACGGAGTAACTCCAACTCCAAGTCGCCGCGTTTCATGGGCTGCGCTCATGCGAACTGGATACCGGCCGGCGTTTCGCCGTCGGGAATGCGGGTACCTGGGCAGGATGACGACGAACGTGCGGCCGACGGCTGGAACGGGGGCGGTGCTCGATCCTCTGCCTGATCCTCAACCCGAGCCACCGCCAGAGCCGATCCCGGATCCCTTGCCCGACCCGGAGCGACCGACTCCTCAGCCCGAATCGCCGGGACCCATGCACCGTGGCAGCTC
>JALZOK010000092.1 GCA_030857225.1 Actinomycetota bacterium | reverse complement strand
GTCGCTGGCGCTTAGGCGCAGGATCCAGGCGCCGGCCGTCTTGTGCCAGACCTGCAGCGAGCCCCCAACTCGGCGAAAGAGGAGCGTGTCACCGGCACTGGGCTCGTCGGTGTTCGACATCTGCACCGGGGGGACGAGGTTCGTCGAGACACCGTCCACAAGCTTGCGCAGGTAGAGGCCGTCGCCCGCGATCCAGTGGAACCAACGCAGCTCGTAGCCGTCGACGCCTGCGGTGCCGACGTCCTGGAGGTTGAGGTACAGGTACATCCACCGCTGGTCGCTGGGAGAAACGGCGATCGTCCCGTACACCTCGACATCTCCGGCCGGAATGTCCGCCACGCGAAACGAGTCGCCGTGCACGTCGCCCTCGTTGTGGCCGGCGGTTCCGCCGAAGGCCTCCATCGTCGCGCCGCTGCCGTCGATCGAAGAACTTGCCCAATTACCCCACTGGTGGAGCGGGTCCTCCAGCCCGCGCTCGAAGTTGTCGAGGATCGGTGTCGTCGGCTCGTTCGAGGCGGCGCTCGTCGACGACGACGCAGCACCGACGTCGAGGAGCAGTAGAAGCGTGAGGGCGAGAGTCGCCATCGAGAGTCCGACGACATGCCACCTAGCCCTGTGATGCTTCGAAGAGCGCTGCCAAGGGACGAGCCCGTTCATCTCCACCTCCTGCCCGCGAGTGACGCGGGCCTCGCTGTAGCCCTTCCTGGGTTGATTTCATATTGCCAAATAAGACAACACGTGTAAATCCGCACAAATGGGCATGTCTTTTCGGTACGCCGCCAGCGAGGGAGACGAACTGCTCGGTTACCCTGGAGCTGTGGATCCGCTTGCCGCCTTTTCACTCGGTACGAGGGTGTGGTTCGAGCGGGCCTTCGCCGCACCGACTCCCGCTCAAGCGGCCGGCTGGCCCGCAATCGCGCGCGGCGGGCACGTGCTCATCCAGGCGCCCACCGGCTCGGGGAAGACGCTCGCCGCCTTCCTGATCGGGATCGACCGGCTGAACACGTCGCCAGGCGAGGGGCTCCGACTGCTGTACGTCTCGCCACTGAAGGCGCTGAACTACGACATCGAGCGGAACCTCCGGAGCCCACTCGCGGGGCTCGGCTCCGAGCTCTCCGTTGGTGTGCGCACAGGCGACACGCCTGCCGACGAACGGCGGCGGATGCTGAAGACGCCACCGGACATCTTGATCACGACTCCGGAGTCGCTCTTCCTGCTCCTGACCTCTCAGGCGCGCGAGACCTTGCGCGGCATCGAGACCGTGATCGTGGACGAGGTGCATGCGGTCGCCGGGACGAAGCGGGGCGCCCACCTCGCGCTGTCGCTGGAGCGCCTCGAGGCCCTGGTCGAGCGTCCCTTCCAGCGCATCGGACTCTCCGCGACGCAGCGCCCGCTCGCCGAGATCGGACGCTTCGTCGCAGGCTCTGAGCGGGAGATCGAGCTCGTCGACGCGGGCACTCGAAAAGAGCTCGATCTCGAGGTCGTCGTGCCGTTGGAGGACATGCGCGAGCTCGGATCGACCGCCGATCTGTCGGTACCGCCGCTCGCCGACGGTGTCCAGATGGGCACAGGAGTCGAGCAGTCAAGTCGCTCGATCTGGCCCTCGATCTATCCCGCGATCCTCGAGCTGGTCAGGCAGCACCGCTCGACGATCGTCTTCGTCAACAACCGCCGGCTCGCGGAGCGGCTCGCGCTGCGGCTGAACGAGCTCGCCGAGGAGGAGATCGCGCGCGCCCACCACGGCTCGCTCGCGCGCGAGCAGCGGGTGGTGGTCGAGGAGCTGCTGAAGGCCGGGCAGATCCCCTGCCTCGTTGCCACCTCCTCGCTCGAGCTCGGCATCGACATGGGCGCCGTCGACCTCGTCATCCAGGTCGAAAGCCCGAAGTCGGTTGCGCGCGGGCTGCAACGGGTGGGGCGGGCGGGGCACGACCTGCACTCGGTGTCGCGGGGCCGGATCTTCCCCAAGTTTCGCGCTGACCTGCTCGAGTGCGCGGTCGTCGCTCGCGCGATGCGCGAAGGCGCGATCGAGGAGACCCGCATTCCCCGCAACACCCTCGACGTTCTGGCCCAGCAGATCGTGGCCATCTGCGCCGACGAGGACGTGTCGGTCGACGAGCTGCATGGGCTCGTCTGCCGCGCGTATCCGTTCTCGGATCTCTCCCGCGCGCAGCTCGAGAACGTCCTCGACATGCTGGCGGGCCGCTACCCGTCGGACGAGTTCGCCGAGCTTCGGCCACGGATCGTCTGGGATCGCACCGCAGGCGTCATGCGCGGTCGCACCGGCGCACGGCGACTTGCTGTCACGAACGCGGGCACGATCCCGGACCGCGGGCTCTTCGGCGTCTACCTCGTCGGCGGCGGCGGACGGGTGGGCGAGCTCGACGAGGAGATGGTGTACGAGGCGCGCGAGGGCCAGACATTCGTCCTCGGGGCCTCGACCTGGCGGATCGAGGACATCACGCGAGATCGGGTCCTGGTGTCCCCTGCGCCCGGTGTCCCTGGCGTGGCTCCCTTCTGGAAGGGCGAAGGGGTCGGGCGGCCGGCGGAGCTCGGGGAGAAGATCGGTCGGGCGTCACGCGAGCTCGTCTCGCTCTCCGACGACAAAGCGCGGGCTGTGCTGGCCTTGGAGTACCACCTAGACACCCGGGCCGCTCAGAACCTCGTCACGTATCTGCGCGAGCAGGAGGCGGCCACGGGCGTCGTCCCCTCCGATCGCTCGATCGTCGTCGAGCGTTTCCGCGACGAGATCGGCGACTGGCGCGTCTGCCTGCTGACTCCGTTCGGCGGCCGTGTGCACGCACCCTGGGCGATGGCGCTCGCGGCCCGCCTCCGGGACTCGCTCGGCGTCGAAGCGCAGTCGATCTGGTCGGACGACGGCATCGCGCTGCACTTCCCCGATGCGGACGTGCCGCCGCCGCTCGCCGATCTTCTCCTCGATCCCTCGGAGATCGAGGAGCTCGTCATCGCGGAGCTCGGGCAGTCGGCGCTCTTCGGCTCGCGCTTCCGGGAGAACGCCTCGCGCGCGCTTCTCATCCCGCGCCGCCGGCCGGGACAGCGGACGCCTCTCTGGCAGCAGCGGCTGAAGGCGCAGAGTCTGCTCCAGGTCGCGCGGCGCTACCCGCAGTTCCCGATCGTGCTGGAGACCTATCGGGAGTGCCTGCAGGACGTCTTCGACCTGCCGGCGCTGCGCAAGATCCTGAAAGGGATCCAGACCCGCGAGCTCGATCTCGTCGAAGTCGAGACGGCCTCGGCCTCCCCGTTCGCCTCCTCGCTCCTCTTCGATTACGTGGCGACGTACATGTACGAGGACGACACGCCGCCCGAGGAGCGGCGCGCACAGGCGCTGTCCCTCGACCGCGGGCTCCTGCGCGAGCTGATGGGGATCGAGGAGCTGCGCGAGTTGCTCGATCTCGGCGCGATCGAGCAAATCGAGTCCTCGCTGCTCCTTCCCCCTCGGAACGCCGACGAGCTGCACGATTTGCTGCGACGGGCCGGGCCGCTCGTGGACGGGGAGTACGACCGTGGCTTCGCGGAGACGCTACTGCGGGAGCGGCGTGCGATCCGGGTCCGCGTCGGTCGCGTCGAGCCGCTGGCCGCGGTCGAGGATGCCGGGCTCGTGCGGGATGCCTTCGGCGCGGTGCCACCCGGTGGCGTTCCCAATGTCTTCCTCGAACTCGTGCCCGACGCGCTGATCAATGTCTTGCGTCGATATGCGCGAACCCACGGGCCGTTCACGACGGCAGCGGTCGCGGAGCGATTCGGGCTCGAAACGGCGCTGGTCGAGTCCGAGCTGGCTGCGCTCGAGCGCGACGAGAAGCTCGTCCGCGGTGAGCTTCGTCCGGACGGCACCGAGCGCGAGTGGTGCGATCCGGATGTTCTCCGGCGCATCCGCCGCGCGACCCTGGCGGTGCTGCGCCGCGAAGTCGAGCCCGCCGACCAGGCTGCGCTGGGACGTTTCCTCCCGGCCTGGCACGGGATCGGGCGCCGCCAGACGCTGCGTGAGGCTCTCGTCCCGCTGCAGGGGCTTGCGCTGCCGGTCTCTCTCTGGGAGAGCGACGTGCTGCCCCGCCGGGTGCCTTCGTACCGGCCGGCCGATCTCGACGCGCTCTGCGCGTCGGGCGACGTGGTCTGGGTCGGCGCCGGGATGGATCGAGTTGCCGTGTACTTCCGTGAGGACGCTGCGCTGCTCGGGCCACCGGCCACCGAGCCGCCGCCCGAGGGTTCTTCTCAGGTCGCGATCCGCGCGGCGCTGGGCGGAGGCGCGCTCTTTTGGGCGGATCTCCTGGCCAGGACCGAGCTCGATCCGGCCGAAGCGCTGGCCGCTCTCTGGGATCTGGTCTGGGCAGGAGAGGTGACGAACGACTCGTGGGCGCCCCTGCGCGCGTCACGCCGCCACGACGCTCCTCGCCCCGAGCGAAACAGGCGCCGTTTCGCGCGTTCGAGAGTGAGCGCACCGTCTCCGACCCAGGGCAGATGGGCCGTTGCCGGCTCACTCTTCAGGGAGAGACCCGACCGCAGAGCACTGGCCGAGCTCCTGCTCGAGCGGCAGGGGATCGTCACCCGCGACGGCGTGCGCGCGGAGGGGATCAAGGGCGGCTACGGCACCGTGTACGCCGAGTTGCGAGCGCTCGAGACACTCGGCGTCTGTCGGCGCGGGTACTTCGTCGAGGGTCTCGGTGGCGCGCAGTTTGCGTTGCCGGGAGCCGTCGAGCGTCTGCGTGAGCTCCGTACGGAAGCCCGTGCAGTTGACGAGCAGGATGAACTTGTTCTCGCTGCGGCTGATCCCGCCCAGCCCTATGGAGCGGCGGTGCCATGGCCACGTCGAGCGGGTGCGCGCGCCGCCCGTGTGGCCGGCGCGTGGGTCGTTCTGCTGGACGGCGAGGCGGTGCTGTTCGTCGAGCGGGGAGGACGCTCGCTCGTCCCGCTTCGCGAGCCGGATCCCGAGTGGCTGCGTCCCGCGCTGGCAGCGCTCGTGGCGCATGTCAGGTCGGGAGGGGCGAAGCGCCTCGCGGTCGAGCGGTTCGACGGGGTGCCCGTGGTCGAGTCGGAGGCGATGAGCTTGCTGGTTGAGTCAGGTTTCCTTGCAGGGCCGAGGCGCGCCGTCCTGAGGCCCTGAGGAAGTGGGGCTCGCACCTGCGGGCGTGACGAGCCGAAAGTGTCGGCATTTCTCGGTGACTTCAGCCTAGGCGACGGTCTCGAAACCTGATGCGACGGGAGCAGAGAGAGGAGGGGGGCGGTTGGTCGCGTAAGGGGAGAGGTGCCCGTACGTGCGCCTCATCTCTACCCGCTCCTGCGCGGGTTCGTCCTCGGGGCGTTCGTCGTCCTCGGGCGTGAGCTCGAGGAAGGCGCCGAGCTGCCGTTTGCTTTCGAGGAGCATGTTCAGCGCAAAGGTCCCGCCCTCTACGAGCTCCGGCCGCTCGTTCGGACGTTCATCGAAGATCGCGAGCCACTTCTGCGCGCGCGGGATGACGCGCGCCTCGCCCTGGACGAGCTCGGTCGAGAACCGGCGGCGGCGATCTTTGCGCGCGCGCACGCCGGCATGCACGCAAGCGAGGACGATGCCCTCTTTCGCACCGTGCTGCTCGGGTTGCTGATCTCGACGGCCGAGTCGTGCGGCGGGTTCGACTGGAACGACGAGGCGTTCGAGGCTGCGTACACGGTTCTCGAAGCAACGCTCTTCGGGGAGCGGCGGCAGTTCGGGGCGCTCGTACCGTTGATCGGGCTGTCGGTGACCAAACCGGTCGAGCTCGCGCCGGGTCTTTCGATCCGCCACTTCGTGGCTGGGGAGCTATCGACGCACTGGCCAGAGTCACGCGGCCTCCTGCCTCCCGGATTCGGCCGCGAGGCCGACCGTTGTTGCGTTCTCGAGCTTCACGTGGATGTGGAAGCGGGTGCGGATCCACCCGACTCGCCGGCCGAGATCGCCGATGCGATCAGCGCGATCCGGCTGACGACGTCCGCTGCGCTCGCTGCGGGTCCGGTTCTGTTCGAGACGCTCGACGGGCGACCGTTCGGGATCCGGCCGGTGCTCCCGATCGCCGCGACGCAGCCACCGGGGGAGCCGTCTCGTCTCGACGCGTTTCGTACGCCGATCGCTGTCGACGTGCTTGCTTCCCTCGTCAAGGCGGACGGTGATCCCGAGCTCGCCGAGGCGCTCGACCGTTGGGAGCTCTCGCTCTTCCAGAACGAGCCGTTCCGCGCCGAGCAGCTGCGGGCCGCACTGGTCGCGCTTCTCGGCGAGACCTGGCCGCTGCGCGCGGCCGTCCTGCTCGAGGCTGACGGCACGGCACGTGAGGAGTTGCACGGCCACCTCGTGGGGCTTGCGGGAGGGGACGGTGCGAGCATGGCGTCCGTGGATACCACGAGGCGGGTGCTGGTAGCGGTGCTGCGCGCACCCGATCGAGCCGAGCTCGTCCACGAGCTAGACCGCGAGCTTCTTGGCCTGCCGCGACGGTCTGCCGCCTGGGCAGCGGCAGTCTGAGCGTCGCCCTCAACCGACGTTACTGACACGAAATCGGCACAGAGTCGTTCCCCACCCGTGACGCAACGCGGGCTAGCGTGGCTTCATGGACGAGTCAAGAGCAGTTCTGGAGCGTCTCGAGCGGATCGAGGCCCTCGACCGGGCGGGCGCGGGGCGCGGGGTGCTCTTGATCGAACTGCGATCCCTCCTCGGGGAAGCAGAAGCGTGGTCGAGCACGGAAGGAGGTGATGCAGGAGAGGCCGCCGTCGACAACCTACGAACAGCATTGGCACGCGCGACTCCGCGGACGCCGTCGCATGACATGATCGCCGTGTGATCTCGCACTGGGACGACGCGCGCAGCTCGCGGGGCGAGCGGGGTCACATCGCGGGCACCTGGCAGAGCCTGACGGGACGCGACTCGCGCACGATCGGGGTCAAGCGGATCCGGGTCGACCCGGGCATGTGGTCGACTCCGCTCCACCTCGAGGGCGCCGAGGAGGAGATCTTCTACGTCCTCGCGGGGTCGGGGGTCTCGGTTCAGTCGGAGGGCGAGGATCCGCTCGCCTACGACGTCGGCGCGGGCGATTGCCTCGTCCACCTCGCGCTCGAGAACGCCCATACGCTGCGTGCGGGCGACGACGGCATCGACGTGCTGGCGTTCGGTCAGCGGACGTACGCCGGTGGCGTGACTTGGCTGCCACGGGCGGGTGTCGCGTGGCTCGGCGAGACCTGGGCGCCGGTGGGCGCCGAGGACGACCACCCGTGGGCACGGGAGGCGGCGGCAGGGCCGGCGGAGATCACCGAGACGTCAGCGCGTCCCGAGACCATCGTCAACGTCGACGACGTGGAGTCGGTCGAGCGAGACGGCGCCACCGTCGGCCGACGAGTCCGATGCCTCGGCCGGGCAGCGGGCTCGGTCAGGACCGGGCTCCGGATCGCGGAAGTGCTTCCGGGCAAGCTGAACGCGCCGCCGCACTGCCACTCCGCCGAGGAGGAGATCTTCGTCGTGCTGGAGGGCGACGGCGAGCTGCTCTTGTGGGAAGGAGACGAAGTCGCCGAGCATCCGGTTCGCACCGGATCTGTTGTCGCGCGTCCTGCGGGCACCGGCGTCGCACACGCCTTCCGCGGGGGCGAGCAGGAAATGACCGTGCTCATGTACGGCACGCGAGATCCGAACGACATCTGCTACTACCCGCGCTCGGGGAAGGTGTACTTCACAGGCCTCGGCGTAATCGCGCGACTCGGTGAGTCGCTCGACTACTGGGACGGGGAGGACTGAAGCCGGAGCCCAGTGGCTACCGTAGAGGGCATTGAAGGAGTTTCGCCCGGAGACGGGAAGGTGAGGCGGTCATGGGGCTCACACGAATTCTGCCGCGGTCCCAACCGCCGCCCGAGCCCGAGCCCGGCGAGCCTGCCGTCGAGCTCCCGACCCAGCCGCTGCCTGCGCCGCATCTCCACGCGGTTCCGACCTCTCAGAACACCGGTGATCCCGAGGAGCACGCCGTGGCGAAGGTGATTGCGTTCGCGAACCAGAAGGGCGGCGTCGCCAAGACGACGACGACGCTCAACCTCGGCGTGGCTCTGAAAGAGGCGGGCAAGCGCGTCCTCATCATCGATCTCGACCCGCAGGGCAACCTGACGATGAGCCAGGGAATGAATCCCGACGTGATCGAGCGTTCGATGTTCGACGTCCTCGTCCATCGGATCCCGATCTCCGACGTTATTCACACGGTCGAGGTCGACATCGCCGTTGCCTCCATCGACTTGGCCGGCGCCGAGCTCGCGCTCTCCGCGCTGATCGGGCGCGAGCGGGCGCTCGAAAAGGCGCTCGTCGAGGTTCGCGACAAGTACGACTACGTGCTTCTCGACACTCCGCCCTCGCTCGGCCTCCTAACGATCAACGCCTTCGTCGCGGCCGACGGAGTGATCGTCCCGGTTCAGTGCGAGTACCTGTCGTTGCGCGGCCTCGTGCAGCTCGAGAACACGCTTGCGATGGTGCGCGAGAACCTGAACCCGTCCGTTCGCGTCCAGGGCATCGTTCCCACGATGTACGACGGGCGCACGTTGCATGCCCGCGAGGCGATCGAGATCCTGCAGGAGAACTTCGGCGATCTCCTGTTCGAAACGCGGATCAAGAAGACGGTGCGCTACGCCGAGGCACCGGTGAAGGGAAGCTCGGTGCTCCGCTACGACCCCACGGGTCCTGCAGCCCAGGCGTACCGCGATCTCGCAAAGGAGGTGCTCGATGGCGCGGAAGCGCGCGAGCATGCGTGAGGGCCCCCTGGCGGAGCTCTTCCGCAAGACCGAGGCCGCCCAGCGCGCCCAGGAGGCGCCTGCCGCCGAAAGCGAGCAGCGGCCTGCAGGCTCAGACGAGCTCAGCCCGCGCGCGCGAGCCGCGCTCGAGGCGACCGTCGAGCATGTCCACGACTTCGAGGAGCCCGAAGAAGTGAGGGAAAAGCCTCATAGCGCAGCGCCGCCCGTCTCGCCGCCGGCTACCGAAGCTGTCCCGACCGAAGCCCAGACCTCGCGCGCCGCCCGCTACTTCCAGACGATCCTCGAGCCCGCGCCGCGACTGCATCGCGTGCCCCCACCAAAGGGAACCCCGTATCTCGCCGCCATTCGCGTCGTCGGTGTCGGCGGGGCCGGGCTGAACGCACTCCACCGCATGATGGACGCGGGGATTGCGCAGGTCGACTTTATCGCCGTGAACACCGACATGCAGGCACTCGCCGTGTCCGACGCACCCACGAAGATCCACATCGGAGAAGGCGTGACGCATGGACTCGGCTCGGGCGCCGACCCGACCATCGGCCGCGCCGCTGCCGAAGATGCGGCCGATCAGCTGCGGGCGACGCTTCGCGGCTCGGACATGGTCTTCGTGACCGCAGGCGAGGGCGGCGGCACCGGAACCGGTGCGGCCCCGGTCGTGGCGCGCGTCGCCCGCGAGATCGGCGCGCTCACCGTCGGGATCGTGACCACGCCCTTCCGCTTCGAGGGAACCCGCCGCCGCACTGCGGCCGATCGCGGCGTCGAAGAGCTCCGGGCCGCGTGCGACACCGTGATCGTCATCCCCAACGATCGGCTCCTCGATGTCCTCGACCGCTCAACCTCGATGATCGACGCGTTCCAGATCGCCGACGACGTGCTGCGCCAGGGCGTTCAGGGCATCTGCGACCTGATCACGACACCGGGCCTGATCAACCTCGACTTCGCGGATGTGCGCACGGTGATGCAAGACGCCGGCTCTGCGCTGATGGGCATCGGCTATGCGACAGGGCCGAACCGGGGCCGCGAAGCGGCCGAACGTGCGCTCGGCTCGCCCCTGATCGACGCCGAGATCGTGAGCGCACGCGGGATTCTGCTTTCGATCGCAGGAGGTGACGATCTCTCGCTCGTCGAGGTCAACGAGGCGGCGGAAGTCGTGCGTGCAACTGCGAACGACGAGACGAACATCATCTTCGGCGCAAACGTCGACCCGCGCCTCACCGGACAGGTGTGGGTGACGGTTGTCGCCACGGGCCTCGGTGGCAGCCGCCGGCGGATGGAGCGGCCCACGTTCGACACGGAGGCAAGCACGCGCCGGGACTCCGACTCGGAGCTGCCCGCGTTCCTGAGCTCGTAGCCGGCGGGACCTCGCGCTCCGATGCCCCGGTACCGTCGCGCGATGCGAGGCGCGATCGCAGCCGGGCACCCGCTGACCGCCGAGGCGGGAGCCCGCGTGCTTCGGGCGGGCGGGAATGCCGTCGACGCGCTGCTTGCCGCCGCCTTTACGGCCTTCGTCACCGAAGGCCCGCTTACGGGGCCAGCCGGTGGCGGCTTTCTCCTCGTTCACGAGCCGGGCGCGGACACGACGCTGCTCGACTGCTTCTTCGCAGTTCCGGAGGCGCGGTTCGGTGTCATGGAGGAGGTGGTGATCGATTTCGCCGACGCAGGCACCCAGGTCTTCCACGTGGGGGAGGGCTCGGTCG
This sequence comes from Actinomycetota bacterium, assembly GCA_030857225.1. Taxonomy (GTDB): domain Bacteria; phylum Actinomycetota; class Thermoleophilia; order Gaiellales; family Gaiellaceae; genus GMQP-bins7. The sequence continues at coordinate 194 of JALZOK010000092.1, read as the reverse complement.
CCGTGCCTGGGCTCGTCGCCGGCCTCGAAGAAGCTCACCGCCGCTTCGCGACCTTCGACTGGGCAGATCTCGTGGAGCCGGCGCTTGCGCTCGCGGAGCAGGGCGTCGCGTGCGATGCGCCGCGAGCGTTCCTGCACGACATCCTCTCCTCGATCCTGCTCCGCGACGAGGGCGGTCGCCGCGTGTACGGAGAT
>JALZOK010000037.1:15054-33832 GCA_030857225.1 Actinomycetota bacterium | reverse complement strand
CGCCCTCCGGCGCCTCGGTCTCCTCTTCGACGAAGATCGCGCCCCGCGCCTCGAGATCGCGGACGACGTGGATGTTGTGGACGATCTGCTTGCGGACGTAGACGGGAGCGCCGTAGTGCTCGAGCGCCTGCTCAACGGTCTCGACCGCCCGTTCGACCCCTGCGCAGTAGCCGCGCGGGGACGCGAGGAGAACGCGCTTCACCATCTGGCACAGGGTACCGAGGGCGGGCTTTGTAACAGGCTCGTACTTGGGTGGGCTGTCAGCGCGCCGTTTGGGCGAGAAGGATGCCCGTAAGGACGACGGCTCCGCCGATGAGTTGCGGCGTCGCCAGCGTCTCGTCGAGCCAGGCCCAGGCGACGAACGTTGCAACCACCGGCTCCAGCGTCAGCGTGATCCCGAGACGGGTCGCTGCCAGATGCCGCAACGCCGCGATCGAGAGCCCGAAGGGCGCGATCGTGCCCAACAGGATCGTCCACAGGGCAAATACCCAGATCGGCGCCGAGAGGTGGTCGAGATTGCCCTGCAGCGAAGTTTCCGCATTGAGCTCGCCGGTTGGAAACGTCCACCGTTGGACGACAGCCCACAAGAGCGACGCGAAGAAAAGCGACAGGCAGAGGACACCGAGAGGATCGCGCTGCTCGACCGCTCGCTCACCGGCGAGCAGATACGTCGCAAGGGTGATCGCGGCTCCGACGCAGGCGACGACACCGAGTGTGTCGAGTGTCCAGCCGAGCCAGAACTCCGATACGAGCGCGAGACCGACCAGCGTCAGTGCGAGCGCGGCCCACACCCGCGGTCGCACCTCGACATGCCACACGAGCCTCGCCCAGAGCGCGACGAGCACCACACCGGAGAACTGGATGAGAAGCGCGATGCCGATCGGCAGCCTCTCGATCGCAACGAAGTACAACCATTGGACGAGCGCGAAGCTGAAGACCCCGTAGAAGGCCATGAAAGGCAGATCGCGTCTCGAGAACCGGAGCTTGTCCCGCGCAACGACCAGCAGCCCGAGTGCGAGGCCCAGAAAGGCACCCGTCGTTCGAAGCTGGGTGTAGTCGACGGCTGTCAGCTCGCTCCCGGTGAGAGCGATCTTCGAGACCGTCCCGTTGACGGCGAAGAGCACCGCGGCAGCGAGCGCCATCACGTAGCCGAGGCCAGCGCGTCGGTCGTGCTGCGTCGCGCCGGGGAAGGGAAGCGGGGCGTCGAGCATCGGCCGCCAGGCTAATCATCTTCACGCCCTACACTGTGCGCACGGGGTGTAGCTCAGCCTGGTAGAGCGCTGCGTTTGGGACGCAGAGGTCGCGGGTTCAGATCCCGCCGCCCCGACTTGTGAAAGGTGGAGCGCTCGCGGCTATCGTCGCCGTTCTCATGCTCGCCGCAGTTCCAGCCGGACGCGCGGACGGCCCAAGTTACAACTTGTTACAAGGCCAGCTCCGCTTTGGCGGGTCGGTCTCGCGAATCGATGAGGCTCGAGCGAAGCGGATGACCGGTGTCTCCTGGCGACCCGGCTGCCCGGTCTCGCTCCGAGACCTCCGCGTCCTGTCTTTTACGCACTGGGGGTTCGAGCGGAAAGTGCGCACGGGACGCCTGATCGTGCACGAGGATGTTGCCCGCCCTCTCCTCAGCGTGTTTCGCAAGCTCTATGCGGAACGCTTTCTGATTCGGAAGGTGGTGCCCGTCGACGCCTATGGCGCAAGCGACTTTCGCTCGATCGAGGCCGACAACACCTCGGCGTTCAACTGCCGCTTCGTCGACGGGACGCGCCGCTGGTCGGAGCATGCGTACGGGCGCGCGATCGACATCAATCCGATCGAGAACCCATACGTGTCGGGCGGGCGCACGTCACATCGCGCGAGCGTTCCCTACCTCGACCGCGGGCGACGCCGGCCCGGGATGGCGCACGAGGGCGAAACCCTCGTGCGCGCATTCGATGCGATCGGCTGGGGATGGGGCGGGCGCTGGACGTCCCTCAAGGACTACCAGCACTTCTCGGCGAGCGGACGCTAGGGCCGCCGCTGGTCGTCGCGCGGGGAGTGCGGCTCGTCATCGCGAGCGGTCTCGAACCGTGGATCTGGAGTCGGTCCTTCTCGCAGGCAGATGAAAGTCCAGATCGCGGCTCCCAGGACTCCGCCGGCGAGCGGACCGATGATGTAGATCCAGACGTCGCCCCACTCCTGGTTGTAGAGGACAGGATCGAGCGAGCGAGCGGGGTTGAACGATCCGCCCGATGCGGGGCCGACGACTGTGGCTGCCGTGAAGATGAAGAGGCCGATCAGAAGCGGGGCCATGACGCCGTTCCAGGCGGCGCGCTCGTCGGTTGCGACGGTGAGAATCACCATGACGAAGAGCGCGGTCGTGACGATCTCGAGCACGAGCGCCGCCCAATCGTCGATACCGCTTCCCGGCGCCGTGTGCAGCGAGTCCGTGACGTCTGACGAATAGACGATCGCCATCACGAGCATCGCCCCGAACCCGCCCACGAGCTGGGCGATCCAGTACGGGACGACATCGCGGGTGGGGAATCGTCCGGCGACGGCGGCCCCGAGGGTGACCGCGGGGTTGAAGTGGCCTCCCGAGAGGTGTCCGAAGGCTGTGATCGCGAGCACGAGGCCGAAGCCGAACCCGGCGGCGACGCCTAGCGGCGTAATCACGTCCGCGCCGATGTCGACGACGACGGCGACGCCGCTGAAGCCGAGAAAGAAGAAGAGGAACGTTCCGAGCGCCTCTGCCCCGAGGCGCACACCGAGCGGCTGATCCATGTCCAGACCTCCTAGGGGTTGGCCCTCGATTCGGCGCTGGCCGAAGGTCTCCTAGTCGTGGGCGGTTCATCCGAGCCACTCGGGGCGCTCGAATCGACCGTATTCCTGGATCGAGCCGTAGATGCTCTGGATCACCCGCGTCGAGTGGACGCATACGCGCACCGTTCCGTATGGGAGTCGGTTCTTGCGTTTCTTCTTGCTGTACTTGGAGTAGACGTTGATCGTTGACTTCCTCGAGCAGGCCTGTGGAAGGTCCAGCGTGTCCAACCAGAAGTGTTCGATCTCGTACTGGCGCTCTGCGTGGTCCGCGAAGAGGTGCAGTCCACCCGGATTGCTTCGTCCGGCACCTCGTAATGAGCTCGGAGGAACTCGATGAAGTACTGCACCATCATCGGATCGGAGTTGACGAACTGGACGCTGTTGCGCGACTTGGAGCCTTCAGCCCAGTAGAGCATGCATCCGGCCAGATGAAGCGGAATCCGTCCTTGAGCAAGCCGTCGTCCATGCTCTTGATACGAACAACGGACCTCGCGTGCCGCCTTGCTCCTCCCTGCTGCGGCTACAGCTCGCCCGTTCGCCGACATCCTTCGATCCAGTTCCGCACGCTGCCCGGCTGTCAGCGGCACATCGCGGACCCAGTAGCTGACTGATGAAACGGAGACCCGAACTAGTCGAGCAATCTCCTTCACCGATCGCCCCTCGCTGCGCAATCGCCGGCCTCATCACGCTCAAGCGTTGTCTTCATGGAAAACAGAGTAGCGAGCTGCGCGGACGGAGAGCGGGCGGCGGGATTCGAACCCGCGCGACGACCGTGGAAGGGTCGGATGCTGCCGTTACATCACGCCCGCGTCCGGTTAGCGTAGCGCTGTGGACCCGTACAGGTGGTCGTGGAACCCGGAGGCCGTGCTTCTCGTTCCCCTCCTGACCGCCGGCTACTTCCTCGCCCTCCGCCGCTTCCCCGCAGCCGGCTGGCGGATCGCCTGCTTCGTCACCGCCATGGTGCTCCTCCTCGTCGTCACGATCACACCGCTCGAGACGATCGCGATGAACTACTTGCTCGTGATCCACCTCCTTCAGAACGTCGTCCTCGCCGAGTGGGCGCCGCTCCTCGTCGTCCTCGGCCTCCCGCCCGCGCTTGCTGCGACCCTCGCGCAGCCACGCATGGTCAGGACCCTCACCCACCCCGCGGTCGCGCTCCCCCTCTGGCTCGCGAACTACATGCTCTGGCACCTGCCGTGGCTCTACGACGCAGCGCTCGAGAACCCGCACACGCTCCTTCATCTCGAGCACGCGCTCTACTTCGTCACCGGTGTCGCGATGTGGTGGAGCGTCGTCCACGACGCTCCCCACCGGCTCGCCACGGGCGTTCGCGCCGGTGTCGTCTTCGCCGCGTTCATCCTCGGAAGCCCGATCGGGCTCGTTCTCGCCCTCGTCCCGGAAGCCGTGTACGACTTCTATGTGGACGCGCCCGACCGGCTGTGGGGACTCTCGGCACTCGAGGATCAGCAGCTCGCCGGGATCCTCATGGCGCTCGAGCAGGCATCGGTCTTCTTCGCAGTCTTCGCTGTTCTCTTTCTCCGCTTCCTCACCGAAGAGGAACGTCGCGAGGACTTCGACGAGGGTGGCGCCACCTAGACTCGCGCGATGCGCCGAATCCTCATCCTCTCCGCTTTTGCCCTGCTCGCTCTTGCCGTCGTCTCAGCGGACGCGGCGACACATGCGTTTCGGTACGGCGTCGCCGGCGGGGAGGTGTCCTCGACATCCGCGACGCTCTGGACACGGGCACCGTCCATGAAGGTCGTACGACTCGAGCTCAGCCTCGGGTCGCGAGCCGTGGCGACCAAAGCCGTACGACCCTCACGTGCGAACGACCTCACGGTGCAGATTCGGATGACCGGCTTGCTTCCGGGGAGGCGCTACACGTTCCGCTTCCGTCAGGATTCGGCGGTCAGCGCGAAGGGAGCGTTCGAGACCCCGCCCCGCCCCACCGCGGACTCGAGAGTCCGTTTCGCGATCTCGGGTGACGCCGACGCGACCCCGACGGAGAGCGGCGGTCTCGCGTACAACCGTTTCCAGATTTACGCGCGCATGGCTGTCGAGCGCAACGACTTCAACATCAACCTCGGCGACACCATCTACTCCGACAGCGGAGTCGGCGGCGCGCCGGCGGCTCGGACGGCCGCGGAGAAGTGGGCGAAGTACAAGCTGAGCCTCGCGCTTCCCGCCCTGCGCGCGCTGCGCGCTTCCACGGGTCTCTACAGCCACTGGGACGACCACGAGTTCGTCAACGACTTCTCGAGCGCGGAGCACGGATCCGCGATCTACACCGCCGGCGTAAAAGCTTTCCGCGACTACGCGCCGGTCACGTACAGCCACGAGCTCGGTCTCTACCGCGGTGTGCGCTGGGGAAAGCACCTCGAGCTCTTCTTCCTCGACGAGCGTTCCTTCCGCAGCGCAAAAGCAACGAGCGCCTGCGCCAGCGACCTCGCCCCGACTGCGCCGCAGCCGGTTCGAGATGTCTTCGCGAGCCTCGCTCCCGGACTGAGAAACACTGTGCCGCCCGCGTGTCTCGCGGCCATCAACGATCCGTCTCGCACCATGCTCGGCGCCCGCCAGTACGCGGCGTTCACGAGCGCGATCAAGGCCTCGACCGCGACCTGGAAGGTCATTGTCAACGAGGTTCCCATCCAGCAGTACTACGCGCTCCCCTACGACCGTTGGGAGGGTTACGCCGCCGAGCGCGAGCGCCTACTTCGCTTCCTGCAGGCGAACGTGAAGAACGTCGTCTTCCTCACGACGGACACGCACGCGAATCTGATCAACGAGGTCAGATTTCGGACGCTCGGCGGCGTCCCCGAGAGCTCGGGAATGTGGGAGGTCGTCACGGGGCCGGTCGCGACGAACACCTTCGCGAAGGAGGTCGACGGCCTGCTGGGAGCACCTGGAAGCGGCACCGCGATCGCGTCGCTTTTCTTCAAGCCGCCTCCTCCGAGCGGGCTCGGGATGCGTTGCGCCGCGATCGACGTCTACAGCTACGCGCAGGTGACAGTCACCGCGCGGACGCTCACGGTCGCGCCTCGCGACGCCAAGGGAAACCCGGTGCGCGAGGCCACCGGAGTCTCCTGCTCCCCGCTCGTTCTCACCGCGCGATAGTGCCGGGGCCCCGCCGGCCCCTACTCCCCTACGGCCAGCGCGCCGACTACCCTGCGCGCAGGCGCCCGTAGCTCAGTGGACAGAGCGGCGGACTTCTAATCCGCGGGTCGCAGGTTCGAATCCTGCCGGGCGCATAAACCGCCAGCAACCGATGCATCTGCAGCAGCGCGGGCGGGACCCACTACTGACGCTAGGAGGCTGCGTCGCGTCCGCACCGCATCTGTGGCTGCTCGCGGTTCGTGACGAATTGCCCGTCCTCCAGCGTCGCGCAGTAGCGGACGATGTGCGGCTCGCCGAAGTTGACGTTGCAGCGGAAGATCGGATTTCCGGCGAATGACCGTTTCGTTAGCACGCACACGATCCAGCGGTAGGAGAGCTTCCTTGCAAGGAGCCGATCCTCGAGCGCAGCTCTGACGTCGGCAGCATTCGCTTTGACGGAGGTCGTATGCGAGCTACCGCACGCGACCAGGAGGAGCAGCAAGGCCAGCGCGAGCAGGAGCGCGCTGCGCCTCACGGGGTCATGACGACCTTGGTCGCCTCGCGGCTGTCGAACAGCCGGTATGCCTCCACCGCGTCGTCCAGCGCCATCCGGTGTGTGACGACAGCAGCGGGATCGAGCCGCCCGTCCGAGATCATCGCGATGAGGTGCTCCCGGTGGGCCAACGAGTCGCCGATGGAGAAGCGCAAGGTCAGCTCGCGCTCGAACATGAGGGCGTTGTTCAGAGGGTAGTCGGGCTCGAAGTGCGCCCCGACGACCGAGACGACGCCGCGGCCACGGGCGAGGTGCAGTGCCGCGTCGAGTGCACCGGGCGTCCCGGCGGCCTCGACGACGACGTCGGCTCCCAGCCCCTCGGTGGCCCCGGCGACGGCCGTGCCCGCCTCGTCAGGCTCGAAAGCCTGCGCTCCTAGGCTCGCAGCGAGCTCCCTCCGTTCCGCGACTCGGTCCACTGCGAACACGGTCGCGCCGACGTCGATCGCGACCATGACGGCCATCAGCCCGACGGCGCCCAGGCCGACGACGCAGACGAGGTCGCCCCGCTTCACGTCGCCGCGGACGACCGCGTCGTACGCGGTCGGCAGGTTGTCGGAGAGGAAGACGGCCGCCTCGTCGGACACCGAGTCGGTGAGCGGGTAGAGCACCGTGTTGGCGTGAGGGACGCGCACGAAGTCGGCCTGAGCTCCGTCGAGGCGCGGATAGACGCCCGAGTAGCCGAAGAGCGCTCTCCCGGAGCATTGCGTCACGCGGCCGGCGCGGCAGGCCGCGCACGTCCCGTCCGCCACCAGGCTCATGTTCACGACGCGCTGCCCCGGCCGTACCGAGGTGACGGCGGATCCCACCTCCACGACGATCCCCGCGAACTCGTGGCCGAGAACGGTCCCGTACTCGAAGCCGGGGGTCAGCCCGTGCAGCGGAAACAGGTCGGCGCCGCAGATGGCAGTGGCGTCGATGCGGACGATCGCATCCGTCTCCAGTTGCAGGGCAGGATCGGGAACCTCCTCGAGGCGGACGTCTCCCGGCCCGCGCAGGACGACGGCTTTCATGCCGGCTGCTCGATCTCGACGAGGAAGCCGTCGGGATCGACACAGAAGAAGCGGCAGCCGCCCCAGGGCGGCTCGTAGGGCTCGGCGAGGAACCGGGTACCCCGGCTCCCGAGCTCTCGGTACACCGCCCACGCATCCTTCACCTCGAGCACGATCACGACGTTCGCCTGCGACGCGTCTTCGGGCGCCGTCATCGTGACTCCCTGACGGTCCTCCGCCGGATGGCCCTGCTCGGCGAGTGAGAGCCGTGCGCCGGCCGAGACGAGCGTCGCGTAGGGCGGCTCGTCGTACACGGCCTCGACCTCGAGTCCGAGCGTGTCCCGGTAGAAGGCAAGCGACTGCTCGAAGTCGGAGACGGCAAGGATCGCGCCGGCACGGGTGACTTCCAACCCCGCCATGTCAGTTGTGGGACATGCCCGCGTCGGCCACGAGCATCTGTCCGGTCACCCAGCCCGCCTCCTCGGAGGCAAGGAAAGCTACCGCCGGCGCGATGTCGGTGGCGACGCCGCGCCGCGGGATGCACTGGAGCATTTGCACGAACTCGAAGGCCTCCCTGTGCGGGCTCGCCATGACGCCCTCGGTCTCGGTCAGACCCGGCGCCACGGAGTTGACGGTGATGCCGTGCTGGCCGATCTCGCGGGCGAGCGCCCGTGTGAAGGCGAATATGCCGCCCTTCGAGGCGACGTAGTGAGCCAGGTTGGGCGTTCCCGCGAGGATGACGTTGGAGGCGATGTTCACGATCCGGCCGTAGCCCGCCTCCCGCATCGGCTTGTGGCCGTAGTGGCAGGTCAGAAAGGTGCCGTCCAGGTTGACGGCCATGACCCGGCGCCACTCGGCGAAGTCGACCTCGTCCCAGGCCTTGAAGGGGACGATGCCCGCGTTGTTGACGAGGACGTCGAGCCTGCCATGGGCGGCGACCGTGTCCGCGACCATGCGCTTGACGTCCTCTTCGCTGGAGGTGTCCACCTGCATGCCCATGCCGCCCTCGGGGGCCGCGCGCTGGGCACCGTCGCCGTTGATGTCCGCGACGACGACGGTCGCGCCTTCGTCCGCCAGCTTGTCCGCGATCGCCTTGCCGATGCCCTGTGCACCGCCGGTGACGATCGCCACCCTGTCGTCCAACTTGCCCATCGTCTCCTCCTAGAGCTCGTAGAAGTCCGGTGCGTGCTTGTACGTCGCGAAGGCCTCTGCGTCGTGGGAGAAGTAGATGTCCGCGCGGTGCTCGGCGGCGACGTCCTTCACCCTTGCGATCGAGCGAACGCCTGCGCGCGGGTCGATGTGGAACCCTGGCTGGATGCCCTTCTCGAGCGCCGGCTGCGTGTAGACGACGTCGAAGGCGAAGAGCATCGGCCGCGCCGCCGACGACTCGGGCTTCACGAGCAGCGAGTAGTGGCCGATCGTGTGGCCCGGGGTCTCGAAGAGCCGGAGCCCGCTCGCCAGCTCGAAATCATCCGAGACCGGCTCGAAGCTCGCGCCCTCGTAGTCCCACGTCTTGTCGGAGTAGCCGAAGAACTCGAAGGGCTCGTGGTTCCTCGCCTGCGCCAGCTCCTGCTCGTGCACGACGTTCTTCACGCCCGCGAAGTGCTTGTTGCCGCCGACGTGGTCGAAGTGCAGGTGCGAGTTGACGAGCGTCGTCACGTCCGACGCCGAGAAGCCGGCGAGCTCGAGCTGGGCCGGAATCGTCTGCTCCGGTGTCTGCTCCGGGAGCTCGAACGGCAGCACGGCGTTCGTGTGCTCGAGGTCGAAACCTGTGTCGAACAGATAGAGCCCGTCGTTGTGCTCGACGAGCACCGCGTACGAGGGGATCCGCACCTGGGGACCCGGGACGTTCCACATCAGCTGCGTGTGCTCGATGACGATCGAGCCGTTGTCGAGCAGCCAGACCTTCATCATCCCTCCTAGCTTTCCAGGGCCTTGCGAACGGCGACGAGCTTGGCCGCCCGCTCTCCGCGGAGCTGATCGATCTGCTCCGGCGTGTAGTCGTAGATGCCGCTGCCCGTCTTCATGCCGAGCTTGCCCTCCGCGATCCGCTCGCGGATCGTCGACGAGACCTCGCCCGACGTGGACAAGTCCTGGTTGAGGTACGAGCCGACCGCGTCGTAGATGTCGAGGCCGGCCATGTCGAGCAGCTCCATCGGGCCGATGACGGCCAGCTTATAGCCGATGCCCCAGCGAACGTTCAGATCCATCCCTTCCGGGCTGATGATGCCGCGGTCGACGAGGTCGAGGCACTCGCGGAGGATGGCGTAGAGGATGCGGTTCTCGACGAAGCCGGGCACCTCTTTCTCGACCACCGGGTGGTAGCCGAAGCGGCGAACCAGCTCGCACGCGTCGTCGATCACTCGCTGGTCGGTCTGCTCACCGGGGATCACCTCGATCATCGGGATCAGGTGCGGCGGGTTCGACCAGTGCATGCCGACGACGCGCTCGGGGTGCGCGCAGACAGCCGCGATCTTCGTGATCGGAATACCCGACGTGTTCGAGGCTAGGATCGCGTCCTCTGTCACGTGCTGCTCGAGCTGGGCAAAGATCTCGTGCTTCAGCTCGAGCTTCTCCGGCACCGCCTCCACCACCAGGTCGGCGCCGTCGAGTGCGGCCGCGAGCTCGGTCTCGAAACGTACCGACCCACCGTCCGCCGCCGGCGCCTCCAGGCGATCGAGGACGCCCGCAGCCATCTGTACGCCAGCCTTTGCTCGTTCCAGCGCCTCGGTGCTCACGTCGTAGAGCGCGGTCTCGATTCCCGCCCGCTCCAGCACGGCACCCATCCCCGGGCCCATCGTCCCGGTACCGATCACTGCCGAACGTCTCACCTCGGCCATGTCTCGTCCTCCTTCAGTTCCTGGATTCGACGCCACACGCGCTCGGGCGTCAGTGGGAGCTCCGTCATGGGGACGCCTGCGTCAGCGACCGCCGTGGCAACAGCTGCCGTGACGGCGGCGAGGGAACCTTCGCCGCAACCCTTCGCGCCGTAGGGCCCGGGCCCGTCCTCGTTCTCGACGATGATGCAATGCATCTCCTCGGGGAGATCCTCGAACGTCGGCACGCGGTAGTCGAGCAGTGTCTCGTTCAGCAGCAGGCCGTCCTCGAAGACCATTTCCTCGTAGAGCGCGTTGCCGAGTCCCTGCAGCGTTCCGCCCTCGTCCTGGCGCTCGACCAGCTGTGGGTTGATCGCGCGCCCGACGTCGGCGACGGTCGCGGTCTTCACGACTCGCACGCGTCCGGTGTCCTCGTCGATCACGACCTCGGCCGCACCGACGCAGACCTCCCAGAAGACCGGCCCCTCGGCGTAGGAGCCCGAGCCCTCGGGAGCCACCTCGCCGCGCCCGATCAGCTCGCCCCCGGCAAGCCCGAAGTGGCGGACGAAGAGCTCTGGGTACGAGTCGGACTCCACGTCCGCGGAGCCGGCGATCTCGACCAGCTGAGAACGAACCTGCTCGGCCGCCCGCTTGACGGCGAGCCCGGCCACCGTAGTCGAGCGACTGGCCCCCGTGGAGCGATCGTAGGGCGTGAAGCGCGTATCGGTGCCTCGCACCGTCACTCGCTCGGCCGGTAGCCGAAGCTCCTCGGCGGCGATCTGAGCGAAGACGGTGCGCGCACCCTGGCCGACCTCGGTGGTGCCGACGAGCACGACGGCGTTGCCGTCCGCCTCCATGCGGACGATCGCGCTGGAGACGGGGTGCGCGCCTGCGGCGAGCAGTCCCACCGACAACCCGCGACCGGTTCCCGGCGGCTTGTCCGTGCCCCAGCCGACCGCCTCGGCTGCTCGCTCGACGTCGCCGATCAGGTCGGCATCGAGCGGCTTGCCGCCCGCTCTCAGCTCCTCTCCCGGCGTGCATAGATTCATGCGCCGGATGTCCAGGGGGTCGAGCCCGGCACGACGGGCCAGCTCGTCGACCTGCAGCTCCCCGATCCACTGCAGGTGTGTCGCGCCAAAGGCGCGGTAGGAGCCGGCGGGAGCGGTGTTCGTGTAGACGCAGGCGGCGTCCACGCGGTACGCAGCCCAGCGGTACGGGCCCGGGGCGGCGTCGCCGGCGGTGGCCGTGACGCGAGGCCCGTTGTCGGCGTAGGCGCCGGTGTCGAACCAGCAGTCGACCTCGCGGCCGAGCAGCCTGCCTTCGCGGTTGAGCGCGGTGCGCATGCGGCAGCGCATGCCGTGACGTCGCGTGGTGACCATCGACTCCGCAACGCGGTTCTGGATGCGCACCGGTCTGCAGGCCTTGCGCGCGAGGGCGACTGCGATCGGCTCCATCTTCGTGTACGACTTGGAGCCGAAGCCGCCGCCCAGATAGGGAACCACGATGCGGACGTTCGAGATCGGCACCTCGAAGAGGGCGGCGATCTCCGCCCGAACGAGAAAGGGATGCTGGCAGGAGGCCCAGAGCGTGATCTCGTTTTCCTCGACCTGGGCGACGACAGTGTGCGTCTCCATCGCGTACTGGTAGACGGCAGGGAATGTGTACTCGCCCTCGACGACGAAGTCGGCGTGCGCGAAGACAGCTTCGATCTCGCCGCGGTCGAGGCGATACCGGTAACAGACGTTGCCCTCGGCGGGGGCCAGCTCGCCGAGTCCGTGGAAGAGCCCGGGGCGCAGAGGGCCCTCATTGACGATCGGCGCGTCCGGCGCAAGCGCCTGCTCGATCGTCCCGACGACGTCGAGCTCCTCGTAGTCAACGACGATGCGCTCGAGGGCCGCTGCGGCCGTGGCCTCGTCTTCTGCGGCAACGGCGGCGACGGGCTCGCCCGCGAACCGGACTCGGTCGATCGCCACCACCGGCCGGTCGCGGATGGCGTGACCCCAGTAGGGATCGAGGTCGGCGAGGTCGGCTGCGGTCAGGACGCAGACGACGCCCGGCATCGTCTCCGCGTCGCTCATGTCGATAGACGTGATCCGCGCGTGGGGGTGGGGGGAGCGCACAACTTTCCCGTGCAGCATGCGTGGCACGACGATGTCACCGGCGAACTGCGCTTTGCCACGCAACTTCTCGGCGGCGTCGCGGCGAGGAGCCGATTGCCCGACCGCGCCTGCGCCGACCTGCACTTCCTCGATCCGACTCACGGCGTCACCTCGGCCAGATCGCAGACCGCCTCGAGGATCCCGCGGTAGCCCGTGCAGCGGCACAGATTGCCGGCGAGACCCCGTTTGATCTCTTCGACGCTCGTCAGCTCGCCCGTCTCCAGGAGGGCGGCCACCGTGAGCAGCATGCCGGGCGTGCAAAAGCCGCACTGGAGGGCCGCGTGGTGCGTGAAGGCACTCTCCAGTCGCTCGAACTCGGGTCGCTCTGCCAGCCCTTCGATCGTCAGCACCTCCCGTCCCGCGGCGTCGGCCGCGAGGAAGCAGCAGGACGAGACCGGCCGTCCGTCCACGAGCACCGTGCACACCCCGCACGCCTGCACGTCGCACGAGCGCTTGGCGCCTGTCAGCCCCAGTCGGTCGCGAAGGAAGTCCAGCAACAGCTCCTGCGGCTCCACCTCCGACACCACAGCGCTGCCGTTGACCCAGAGTTCGAGTCTCATGCCGGCGGCATGCCCGCGTCGGCTCCCGCGCGCCGCGCCCGGCGGACCCAGGCCGCCCAGTACTCGTCGAGGAAGCGCTCCTGGTACTTGTCGGCGAACATCCGCTCGGCGAGCTCCTTCGAGATGGGGCGCAGCTCACCCAGCGTCGAAGCGATTGCCTGCAAGCGGATCGCGCGCTCGAGGGTGATGGCGCTCAGGACCGCCCAGCGCACGTCCTTGTCGGCGACGACGACGCCGTGGTTCGCGAGGATGACGGCTCGGCGTGTACCGAGCGCTTCCGCCACGGCGCGCCCCTGCTCGTGGTCCGTGATCAGCTCGGCGGTCTCGTCGAAGACGGAGATGCCGTCGGCGAAGAGGACCGCGTCATGTGTGAGCAGCTCGAGACGCCCGCTCGTCGCTCCGAATGCGGTCGCGTAGGGGGGATGGCCGTGGACGACCGCTCCCACGTCGGGCCGTCGAGCATAGACCTCGGTGTGCAAGACCGTTTCCAGGTGCAGGTCCGCCGTCGGGTCGTCGAGGTCGACGATGTCGTCCGGTTCGACCTCGTCCAGCGCCACTCCCTTGCGCTTGATGTAGACGGTCTCGCTGCCGGCGGGCCTCGCGCTCACATGGCCCAACGTCAGATCTGCATACCCCTCGAGGGCGAGGATGCGACACGCCCAGGCGACTTGCTCCCGCACCGAGTGCGCCCCGGGCGCATTCGTCACCGGCGCTGCGTCGGCGGATAGTCGGGGTGGGGGAAGCCGAAGACCATGACCACGTCCTCCTCGCCCGTGTTCGCGACGGCGTGCCACAGGCCCGCGGGGATGTGCATGGCATCCCCCTCGCGGAACGCGACCGCACCGTCGTCGAGCCTGAGCTCCCCGGTGCCAGCGACCACATAGGCGACCTCCTCGGCCTCGTGGCAGACCGGCGTCAGCTCCGTGCCGGGTGTGAAGACGGAGTATCCGAGCGAGCTCTGCTCGCCCTTGGCGACCATCCGCGACCAGCTCCCGAGGGGCAGCTCGATGGGCTCGACGTCGACGAGGTTGACGATGCTTACGGAAGCACCCATTCGCCGTCCCTGAGGATGTACGTGTCGTCGTCCTCGATCCACATGGTTGCGTTCAGGAAGACGCCGTCCAGGTGGAGGGAGCAGACATTCTGGCCGCCCGGGTAGGCGTTGTGATTGTCGCCGAGCGCGATGTGGACGGTGCCGATTCGGCCCTTCTCCGAAGGCGAGCCGAAGGGCGCCTTCTCGCTCGTGCCGAAGGCGAACTCGCCGGCGACCTCCACGTTCTCGACGCCTTCGATGGCGCGGCGCAGGCGCTCGGCCTCCTCGCCACCTTCGATCTTGACGCAGCGTCCACCCTCGAACGTCCAGTGGATCGGCTCCTTCACCTGTCCGGGCAGGCCGATGCCGAGCATGACCCCATCCACCACTGCCGTGCCGTGCGTGAAGTCCTCGACCGCCGCGAAGGCGACCTCGGCCCAAAGAGGTACCGGGCCCATCATCTGCCCCCGCTTCTTGATCGGCGTCACCTCGAGTGCCGGGCGTCCTTCGATGGAGACGGTGAAATCGGTGCCGAGCGGTGTGGTGACGCGCACGCGCTTCTTCCCTTCCAGGGCCGCGATCGCGTCCTTCGCCCGCTGCGTCGCCTTGTGGATGTCGTCCACCGTCAGGTCCCACGTGCCCATGCCCTCCTCGATCGAGGCGATCTTCCCGTTCGCCGCGCACGTCTCCTTGACGGCGTTGACGTGGGCGAAGCGGTTGGCCCACTCGAGGTTCGTGATGATGATGACCTCGTCCGAGCCGACCATGGCCTGATGCAGGTTGCGTGGGGGGGCCATCGGGAAGCGGACGTCGGCACGACCGCGGCGTACTTGCGCCTCGTTGTTCATCACCACGGGCCATCCTCCACGGTCGACCACGAGCTCCGCAATCGCGGCGGCCTGGGACGCGTGCTCGTCGTCGCAGATGATCGTCACGACATCGTCCGTCTCGACGGACATGCAGACGTCGACGACGAGTGCCGCGTCCTTCAGCAAGCTCTGGGATTCGACAACGGTTGCCATCTCACTCACTCCTCCCGCTCTGCTGCGAACAGTGGCAGAACCTCGCTCGCGAACCGCTCCACCTGACCGAACTGGTCGATCGCGCCGAACCGGCAGATGAAGTGCTTGACGCCGGCGGCCGCAAAGGTCCGGATCCAGTCGGCGATCTGCTCTGGGGTACCAACCGGACCCCAATTCGACAAGTCCATCGCCTGCGATAGCTCGGGGTAGTACTGGGAGATGTAGTTGCCGAAAACGGCCCGAGCCTCTTCCTCCGAGTCACCGATGTTCATCGTTACCTGGTACGAGACGACGAGTCGGGAGAAGTCCGTCTCCGCCGCGTCGGCGGCCTGCTCGATCCAGCCGAGCTGCTCGGTCAGCTCCTCGGGATGCTGAGCCCGGCAGCACGTCAGCCACCCGTCGCCGTACAACACGATGCGGCGGCAGGCTGCGTCGAGCCGGCGCTTCATGACGTCGGGCGCCGCATCGCCTTTCAGGCGCGGATTGGAGACGACCCAGATCGGGGGTGGTTTCTGGAGCGGCATGAGCGGCCCCATCTCCGTGCCCGAGTAGAAGCTGATGTCGTCGTAGTCGAAGTAGCGTCCGTGGAACGTGACCGAGCCGTTCGTCCACAGCTCGCGCAACACGGCCAGGCCCTCCTCGAAGATGCTTCCGCGCCGCGCGTAGTCGAGACCAAGCGCCTCGAACTCGCGGCGCACGCCCTCTTCGGGATTGCCCGCGCCGGTGCCGAGGATGGTGCGGCCGCCTGAGAGCTGGTCGAGCGTCGCCCACTCGAGCGCGAGATAGAGCGGGTTGCGGGTCGACGAGACCAAGCAGGCCGTGCCCAGCTTCACCCGTGAGGTGCGTTGCGAGATCGCCGCCAGCAGGGCGATCGGCTCATACCGCGGCTTCGAGAAGAGGCTGTCTCCGACCCAGACCGAGTCGAACCCGGACGACTCGACGACCTCGGACAGGTCGAGCAGCATCTTGAGGTCGTAGTCAGGCGCGATGAGCGGCTCCCGGTTGTTGAGGTTGACACCGAACTCGAGCTTGCTGCTCATCTCGAACTCACGTCCGGCGACGCGAGCCCTTGATCCTCGTCGAGCAGCTTGATCTGCGGCACCCGGATGTGCTCGGAGGTGAGGTGCACCGCCCGTTCGACGTCGCCCTTCGCAGCGGCCCACAAGACCGCCCTATGCTCGACGATCGACCGACGGAGATCGCCACGCAGTTCGAGAGAGCGCAGGCGGTGCCGGTCGATCTGGCCGCGCAGCTGGCGGTAGAGCTCGGCGAGCATGCGGTTGTCGGCTGCTCTGAAGAAGCGTTGGTGGAACTCCGTGTTCGCCTCGAAGAAGCGTGGCACGTCACCGGCCTCGGCGTGTAGAGCCATCTCCTCTATCAGGCTCTCCATCGCGGCGAGGTCCTCGGCGGTCAGCTTCGGAACCGCCAACCGCACCGCCATCATCTCGAGCGCCTCACGCACCTGGTAGGCCTCGATGAACTCCTCGTTCGAGAGTGCGCGGACGACGGCGCCCCGGCGCGGCCGGATGGTGACGAGGCCCTCGATGGCCAGCCTGCCGAGTGCCTCCCGGATCGGCCCGCGGCTGACGCCGAGCAATTCCGCCAGGGTGACCTCGTTGAGCTCGGTACCGGGGGTCAGAGAACCGGAGATGATCTCGTCGCGAAGGTGCTCGTGCGCCCGCTGCCAGAGCGTCCGTTGGTCGAGGGCGGCTGGCCTTGCCGACGACTGCGACTCGACATTCGCGGTGTTGGGCATTTGCATCGAGCCTCGGTGAGGGGTTATAAACGCTCCGTTGAGTGTCAACGGTCTACAGCCGACCCTAACACTCGCCGAGCGATCCGGGCAACTCGTGAAGGGAACGGCATGATCTTCGACGCTCATACGCACGTCGGCGACTTCGGCCCGATGTTCAACGTCTCGCTCGACCGCGACGGGCTCGCAGCGCTGATCGAGGAGCACGGCTACGAAGGCTGTTGTGTCTTTCACCCCGACAACGAGTACGTCCGCACGGTCATCGAGTCGATCCCGGAGGCGTATGGGCTCGTATGGGCCAATCCCCGGATGCCGGGGTATCTGGAGGAGGCCGAGCGCTTTCTCGAGCACCCGAAGTTCCTCGGCCTGAAGCTCCATCCGCTGATCGACGGGTACCACCCGAACGACCCGAGCGTTCATCCGCTCATGGAACTGCTCCTCGAGCGAGGCGGCCTCCCGGTTCTCATTCACTCCGGCCACCCGATCTTCACGTTGCCGTGGTCGATCGAGGAGCTGGCGGTCGCCTTCCCGGGCGTGAAGGTGATCATCGGGCACATGGGCCACGGGAACATCGTCTACATCAACGCCTCGATCGACATCGCGGCGCGGAACCCGAACGTCTACCTTGAGACGTCGGGAATGCCCATGCACACGAAGATCAAAGAGGCGGTCGAGCGGGTTGGCGTGGAGCGCGTGCTGTACGGCTCGGACGCCCCCTTCCACCATCCGGCGGTCGAGATCCTGCGTGTCCAGGTGAGCGGGCTCATGCCCGAGGACCTGGAGCGCGTCCTCTGCGAAAACAGCCGCATGCTCTTCCTCGGCCAGGCGGGCGTCCACGACGAGGGGGTGACGAGCGCAGGAGCGGTGGGATAATCGCGGGACGGAAGGTCACGACGAGAAAGAGGAGGAAAGATGGGTAGACGTGTGAGAGTGAGTGGCGTCGCGGGCTTCCTGCTCGTGGCAGTCGCTGCGCTCGTGGTCGTAGCGGGAGGCGCCGCAAGCGCCCAGAAAGTCACGAGCGTCGGGTTTGCGGCGCCGGAGAAACCGACCGACTACGGCTGGAACCAGCAGGGATTCGTAGGCGCCAAGAAGGCGGCCAGGGCCACTGGGGCCAAGGTGCTCGATGCGACGGGAAGTGGCTACGACAACGTGGAGCCGAATCTCCGTCGTCTCGCCCAGCAGGGCGCCGACCTGATCATCGCGCACGCATCCGGGTACAACTCGGCAGGGCCCGCGATCGCGGCGGAGTTCAAGGTGCCAGTGGTCGTCTGGGACGCCAAGGCGGGAACTGTCAAGAAAGGGCCTCGTCTCCAACGTGCTCACGAAGGCCCAGGAGGGTGCCTACCTGGCTGGCGTGCTCGCGGCGCAGATGTCGAAGACCGGCACGCTTGGCATCGTCGTCTCGGCGTCTGACGAGAACTGGTTCAAGCAGGCGGGTGGCTACGTCCAGGGCGCGCGCTCGATCAACAAGAGCGTGAAGTTCAAGTACGGACGAATCGGCCAGGCCTCGTACGCCGACGCCGCGGGCGGCAAGCGGATCACGCAGACCGTGATCGCCGCCGGCGCGGACGTCGTGTTCGGCATGGGCGACGGCTCGTCGTTCGGGATGATGCAGGCCGTCGAGACGGCGAAGGCGCCGAAGGGCGCGACGAAGGTCTGGTTCATCGACGTCATCGGCGACAAGAGGAAGATCGACAAGAAGGGCGTCCTGCTCTCGTCCGAGCTCTGGGACTTCGCGCCGATCTACACGCGGGCGATCAAGGCCGTGAACTCCGGCACATTCGGGACGACGTATGTCCTCGACGCCAAGAACGGCCTCTCGCTGCTGAAGACGAACAAGGCGCCGGCTTCGGTCTGGGCCAAGGTTGCCGCCGCGCAGAAGAAGATCGCCAAGGGGTCGATCAAGGTCATCTCGACCGCGACCGAGGCGAAGGTCAAGAAGTACTGCAAGTGCTGAGAAGCGTCTAGCACGGCAGGCGGGGCGGCTCGAGAGGCCGCCCC
>JALZOK010000037.1:0-15044 GCA_030857225.1 Actinomycetota bacterium | reverse complement strand
GCCCCGCCTGCGCGATTACTGCAATGACGACCGGGAGCCCCACGACACCCGCCACCGACGGCTCGGAGCAGCCGGCAGTCGAGCTCGTGGGGATCACCAAGGAGTTCCCAGGCGTGCTCGCGAACGACGGCATCTCGCTCACGGTGCGCCGCGGGGAAGTGCACTGCTTGCTGGGCGAGAACGGCGCCGGGAAGTCGACCCTGATGAACATCCTCTCGGGGATGGTGCGTCCGGACGCGGGTCAGGTGAAGCTGGACGGGCACGTCGTCGAGATCGACTCTCCGAAGCACGCGATCGGGCTGGGCATCGGCATGGTCTACCAGCACACCTCGCTCGTGCCCCAGCTCACCGTGCTCGAGAACCTCATGCTCGGCGAGGCGGAAGGCATCCGGCTCAATGCCGCCCACGCGGGAGAGCGCCTCCGTGAGCTCGGCAGCTCGTTGGGCCTGGACGTCGACCCGAAGGCGACGACAGGGACCCTTGCGCTGGGGCAGCAGCAGCAGCTCGAGATCATCAAGGCGCTCTGGCGGGGCTCGAAGGTGCTCATCCTGGACGAGCCGACCTCGATGCTCACGCCCAAGGGCGTCGCCGAGCTGGAGCAGATCGTCGCTCGCCTCAAGGGGCAAGGGCTCGCCGTCGTCTTCATCACGCACAAGCTGCACGAGGCGATCTCGATGGGCGATCGGGTGGCCATTCTCAGCCAGGGACGCCTGGTCGGGGCGATCGAGCCCGCTGAGCTCCGCTCGGCGACGCACGACGAGCTGCAGGAGCGGATCATCTCGCTCATGTTCAGTAGCCAGGCGGCGCAGGCCGCCGGCGTCGCGGAGCTTACCGACGGCGTCGAGCCGCACCTCCCGAAGCGTGCGCTCGCCGCCGAGCTGGCGCTCGAGCTGGACAACGTCACCGTTGAGCCGGGCCCCGGCGAGATCGGCGCCCGCGACGTCTCGCTCCACGTGCTGAAGAGCGAGATCATGGGCATCGCCGGCGTGGACGGGAATGGGCAACGCGAGCTGGCCGAGGCGATTGCGGGACAGCGGTCGATCGCGGACGGCGACGTCCGCCTCTTCGGCCACTCGATCGCGAGGCTCAAGGTCGCACAGCGCGAGAAGCTCGGGCTCCGCTATGTGACCGACGACCGTATCCACGAAGGCACGGTCGGCTCGCTCTCGGTGGCGATGAACATCGTGTTGAAGCAGATCGGCAAGCCGCCTTTTTGGGGGCGCGGCCGCATCCGCTACGAGGCGATACTCAGCAAGGCGCGTGACCTGATCGGGCGCTTCGACATCCGGACGCCCGGGCCCGAGACGCGCGTCGCCGCGCTCTCGGGCGGGAACATCCAGAAGGTCGTGCTCGCCCGCGAGCTGTCCTTCGACCCGAAGGTGGTCGTCTACAGCAAGCCGACCTACGGCTTGGACGTGAGGACGACGAGGAGCGTGCGGCAGACGATCCGCGAGCAGGCTCGGGAGGGGGTCACCTCGATCGTGATCTCCACCGACCTCGAAGAGCTTCTCGACCTCTGCGACCGGATCGCGGTGCTCTCGCGCGGCCGCATCACCGGCATCGTCGAGAACGGACCGAGCGCGCAGCAGCGGGTCGGGGAGCTGATGGTGGGAGGGCAGGCAACTTGACCGAGACAACCGCCGCAGCCGAGCTCCGTGAGCCGCCGCGCCCACGCGAGGTGACGGGTGGACAGGCCCAGCTCGGGCGTGGGGGCGACTTCTTCCTGCGCTCGATCCTGCCGCTGGTACTCGCGCTCGGTACGGGCGCCATCATCCTGGCTGCGATCGGCGTCGACCCGATTCAGTACTACAAGGACGTCTACTCGGGGGGTGTCCAGTTCGCGGCGTGGCAGGACTCGCTCATGCGCGTCGCACCGCTCCTGCTCATCGCCGTCGGCCTGATCGTCGTCTTCCGGGCCGGAATCTGGAACCTGGGCATCGACGGGCAGTTCTTGCTCGCCGCCGCCGTGATCTCCGGTATCGGCTCGAGGTTCGAGGAGCACTTGCCCAACACGATCAACCTCCTGCTGCTGTTCGTCATCGCCGGTGCGGTGGGGGCCGCTTGGACGATCGTGCCCGCGCTGCTCAAGGCCCGTTACGAGCTCAACGAGATCATCACGACGCTGATGATGACCTTCATCGGTATCAACCTGGCGCAGATCCTCGTCAAGGGACCGTTCCAGGACCCGTCGACGACGACGCCGCAGACGCGGGCGTTCGACTTCACGGCGCTGCTCCCGTCGATCCCGGGCACGGAATCGACCTCCCGCCGCTGGCCTGGCGTCCACGTCGGCCTTCTCGTGGCGGTGGCGGCCGCTTTCGTCGTCTGGTTCCTGATGAGCCGCACTTCGCTCGGGCTGCGCCTCCAGGTGCTCGGCGCCTCGATGCGCTCGGCCCGCCACATGGGGCTCGACGTTCCTCGGCTGATTATCGTCGCCTTTCTGCTCTCGGGGTTCTTCGTCGGCCTCGCTGCCGCGACCGAGATTCTCGGCGTCAAGGGCTACCAGCGTGCCGACTGGAATCCGGCCTTCGGGCTCTGGGTGGTACCGCTCGTCTTCCTTGCGCGCCTGCACGCGATCGGCGTCATCCCCTATGTCGTGCTGCTCTCGCTCGCCTCCATCGGCGGCGACTACGCAGCCCAGAACGCCGGCCTGACACCGCAGTTCACCTTGTTGCTCGTGGGCCTGACTCTCCTGTTCATGGCCCTGACGGAATGGATCGCGCGCCGCACCGCAGGGGGCAGCTACCTCCCGGGAGCGTCCTACCGGCGGCACCGAGCAGAAGGAGCCGGGTGACGATGGTCCTCGCAGCGACCGGCGTCTTCTCCGAGCAAGCCCTTACTGCGCTCGTCGCGGGGGCGATTCTCGCCGGTGTGCCGCTCATGTTCGCAGCACTCGGCGAGCTTGTCTCCCAGCGGGCGGGCGTGCTCAACATCGGCCTCGAGGGGATGATGCTCATGGGCGCCTACGTGGGCTTCGTGGCCGCGTACCACGGCGGCAGCGAGTGGCTCGGCTTCGGGGCGGGCCTGCTCGCGGGCGCGGGCGTCTCGTTGCTGATGGTGCTCTTCTGCGTCCGCTGGGGGCTGGACCAGATCGTGACCGGGATTGCCATCACGCTTACCTGCGAGGGCGCAACCGCGCTCATCTTCGAGGCCGAGTTCGCGGAGAGTCGGCCGACCCTCGGCGCCACGGACAAGGTTGCAATCCCCGGGCTCTCCGACCTGCCTGTGGCGGGCGGCAAGGGGGAGTCGAACGGGAGCATCTTCACGCAGCCGCTCGTGGTCTACCTCGGCCTCGCGCTCGCGGTGCTGGTCGCGTGGACCCTGCGTCGCACGCACATGGGTCTCAACGTCCGGGCGGCGGGTGACGCCCCGGGCGCGCTCGACGCCGCGGGTGTGAGCGTGTTTGCGACGCGCTCGTGGGCTGTGCTGTTCGCGGGCGCGCTGGCCGGGCTCGGCGGCGCCTTCCTCGCGATCGTCGGCGCAGGTCTCTTCCAGGACACGATCGTCGGCGGCCGTGGGTTCATCGCCATCGTGCTCGCAATGCTGGCCCGAAGCCGCCCGCTGTGGGCAGTCGTCGGCGCCATGCTCTTCGGCGCCTCGCTCTCGATCGCCGACTGGGCCCAGGTCGCGCAGATCAACATCTCAACCGACTTTGTGTTCATGCTCCCGTTCCTGCTCGTCCTCTTCGTTCTCGTCCTCTTTGGGCGGCGGGCGTACCTGCCCGCCGCTCTCGCGCTTCCGTACGAGCGCGGCACCCGCTAGTAAAGGAGACAGCGTCATGCGCGATCCCGATTTCACACTGAGCGCCGGGCCGACGATGGCGTGGCCCCGAGTCCTCGCCGCACAGGGAAAACAGATCACGTACCACTACGACCCGGCTTTCATGGAGGCGTTCCGCCGTACCGAGCGGAAGGTCGCCGAGATCTTCCTCACGAAGAGCGACATCCTGCTCATGCAGGGGGAGGCCGTGCTCGGGCTCGAGGCGGCAGCGCGCGGCCTCGTCCGACCTGGCACCCCCGTGCTGAACCTCGTCTCCGGGGTCTTCGGCAAGGGCATGGGCTACTGGTTGAAGGACTTCGGCGCCGAGCTGCACGAGCTCGAGGTTCCTTACAACGACTCCGTCGATCCGGCCGACGTCGAGCGCTACCTTGACGAGCATCCTGAGATCGACCTGCTGACGGTCGTCCACTCCGAGACGCCGTCGGGGACGCAGCACGACCTGGCGGCCATCGGCCCCATCGCGCGTGCCCACGGCGCGATGACGCTCGTCGACTGCGTCTCCTCGGTGGGCGGGATCGAGTTCCACACCGACGACTGGGAGATCGACATCGCCGTGGCCGCGGCGCAGAAGTGCCTCGGCGGCCCGCCCGGCATCACGCTGATGACCGTCAACGACGCAGCCTGGGAGCGAATCCGGGCCAACCCCGCGGCGCCCCGGGCCTCGTTTCTCTCCATGCTCGATTGGAAGGACAAGTGGATCGACGGCGACGTGTTCCCGTTCACTCCGTCCGTCGTCGACATGCACGGGATCGAGGCGTGCTGCGACGAGCTGCTCGAAGAGGGGCTCGACAACTCCATCGCGCGTCACGACCTCGCCGCGCGCGCCTGCCGCGCCGGCGTCAAGGCGATGGGGCTCGAGCTCTGGCCGCGCAGCGAGGCGGTAACAGCAGCCTGCGTGACGGCGATCGCCGTCCCCGAGGGGCTGACCGACATCCAGGTGCGGGCCCACTGCCGCGAGCGCTACGGCGTCATGATCTCCAGCGGTCAGGGGGCGGGCAACCTCGTTCGCATCGGCCACATGGGGCCGACCGCGAGGTCGTTGTTTCCCGTGGTCGGGCTCGGCGCGCTCGGGCGGACCATCGCCGACCTCGGTGTGCCAGTGAGGCTCGGCGACGGCATGGAGGCGGCGCTCGAGGTGCTCTCCGAGACCGCGGTGGTGGGCGTTTTGTGACGCTGCCGCCCTTCGACCTGCACCGGCCGCAGTCGCTGGAGGAGGCGACCGAGCTCGCCGACCGCTATGGCGAGGACGCCGCCTTCTACTGCGGAGGCACGGAGCTCCTGCTGCTGCTCAAGCTCGGCTTCGCCTCCTTCGGCCATCTCATCGACCTGAAGGGCGTCGAGGAGCTTGCGGGCGTGCGTTCGGAGGACGGGTGTCTCGTCGTCGGGGCGGCGGTCACGCACCGGGAGCTCGAGCGCTCCGAGCTCGTCCGCGAGCGGCTTCCGGCGCTGGCGGCGATGGAGCGGCGCGTCGCGAACCTCCGGGTGCGCGAGGTGGGCACGCTCGGCGGCAATCTCTGCTTCTCGGATCCGCACTCCGACCCGGCCACGTTCCTTTTTGCGCTGGACGCGGAGGTCGAGTGCCGCCGCGGGGGGGAAGCCGCGCGGCGCATCCCGATCACGGACTTCGTCGCGGGTCCGTACCAGACGGCGCTTCGCGAGGGCGAGGTGCTGACCTCTGTGCGGATCCCCATGCTTCCGCCGGGCGCGGCGGTGGCGCACGCCAAGTTCGCCTTCCACGAGCGGCCGACGGCCACGGTCGCGTGCCTCACGCGCGTTGAGGACGGCGCGGTGGTCGAGGCGCGCGTGGCGGTCGGGTCGGTCGGCGCGCGGCCGGTGCGCTCCGCGGCGGCCGAGGGGCTGCTGACAGAGTTGCCGGCGGGCGAGCTCGATCCCTCGGTGGTCGCGGAGGCAGGAAGGCGTGCCGCCGAGGACGCGGCGCCGGTCGATGACGCCACGGGCTCCGCCGAGTACAAGGCGCAGCTCGTACGCGTACTCGTCGAGCGGACCTTCCGGGATGCGATCGCATGATCGACCGTCAAGACGTGCTGGCGTCGATCGCTCGGCAGACGAACGCCATCCAGGCGACTATTCGCTTCGTCCACGAGCACCCGGAGCTCGGCCACGAGGAGTACGAGTGCTCCCGCTATCTCTGCGACACCCTGGCGGCTGCCGGCCTGAAGGTGGAGCCGGGCGTGGGAGGAATGGAGACCGCCTTTCGCGCCACCCTGCGCGGGAAGCGCCCCGGGGCGACGGTCGGTCTCGTCTGCCTCTACGATGCCGTCACTGCTGTGCGGCCGGATGGACGCGTCGAGCCCGTCCACTCCTGTGGACACGGCCCGATCGCCGGCGCCGTCGTCGGTGCTGCGCTTGCACTCGCCGAGCTGCGCGAGGCCCTCGCGGGCACCGTGGTCGTCATGGGCTGCCCCTCGGACGAGATCCACGCGCCGGGCTCGACGGCGCGCGGCGGCGGCAAGGCGCTCAGCGCGGAAGCCGGTCTCTGGGACGAGGTCGACGCGGCACTTTATGCGCACCCCGAGTACATCGACACAGTGTCCCTGGAGTCACGCTGGATGCAGCGGGCGACAGCCACCGTTTCGGGGTCGCGCTCGCTGGCAACCGCCAACCAGCCTCTGCTCGAGGCGGCGCTCGCTGCTCTCGAAACCGCACGCGCTCACGTGCCGGACGACCTAATGCTGGAGCGGCTCGTGCTGGACGGAGACGTGGAAGAGGGAACCGGGCTCGTGCTCCGTGCGACGTTCCTCGTCTTCGCCGATGCGGAGGACGACATCGGGCCGCGTCTCGCGGCGCTTCGAGCAGCGGTGCCGCAGGCACGCTGGGAGCTCGGCCGGGTCGTCGAAGCGGTGCGGCCAGACGAGCACATGACCGCCGCCGTGGCCGGCGCCTTCGAAGCCCTCGACAGGGACTTCGTCTCGAACCCTCCCCGACTGCCCTTCGCAACGGACTTCGGCAACATCTCGCGCCGCTGCCCGGCTGCGCTGATCGGCGTGGGGCGAGAAGGGGGGTGGGCATTCCACACGGACGAGGGCGCGGCGCAGTTTGCCTCTCCTGACGGTGAAGCGGCTGCGCTCACGATCGCGCAGGTGCTCGCCCTCGCGGCGGCTGACCTCACGGAGCCGCGCTAGCCGCCGCAGAAGAGGCGACGCCAGAGCGTCCCGAACAGCAGGCGTAGCCCCCCAACCGGCTTGACGTCGGCGGGAGGTGCGGAGGGGACTTCCGTCTGGAGCGTCGAGGCGAGGCAGGCTGCGAACTTCCTCGTGAGCTCCTCTGCGACGCTCGCTACGACCGGTCGGCCGTACTGGGCGACCGCGCCCCGAAGCGACAGCTCCGTGACGACGGTGACCCTCGTGCCGCTGCCGACCGGCTCCAGGCTGGACTCGATCGTCGCGTCGGCTCCGCCGCGTCCGCGCACCTCGTTGGCCTTGACGGAAAGAACAGCGCGGCGGTCCGTCTCGTTCATCTCCGTGCGCGTGACCTCCGCGCGAAACTGCAGTGAGATAGGGCCGAGCTTGACCCGTTGCAAGACCTCCCACGTGGACTCGTCCACGGTTCGCTCGACCTCGGCGCCGGGCATGCACGGCACGACTCTCGGCACGTCTGTCAGCAACGCCCACGCTGTCTCCGGCGTAGCCGGCACTTCGAAGACGTTCTCGATTCTCATCACTGCGAATCTATCCCGTCCTCGATCGCCCCGGCTATGAGCGAACCTCATAGCTTTCGGCAGGCGAGATGACTCATGCGGCTGGGTGTGAGACTCACGGGCGCGCTCGTCGGCGAGAGCGCGCGGGCTGATGCGGAGGCAAATCCGAACACGCCACGCGCGTGGGGCGCGCGAGAGGTCGCAGTCGAGCGCCAATACAAGCAACACGCAGTCGCGAATTCGTGGATAAGAAAGCGCCAGGATCGCTACGCTGATTCGGCTTGAACAAGCGGTTGAACCGGCGTTTTCGTAAATAAATCGGCGGACTTCTAATCCGCGGGTCGCAGGTTCGAATCCTGCCGGGCGCATCGAATCGCCTGGAATCGACGCTCGACGTGGTCGAGACGCGATAGGTTTCGGGCGTCGCGAGACGACGCCCCGACGAGCAATCGGTTAGCGTCCCATGGGGAATCCGACGAGGGAGAAGCGAGATGAGGAGAGCAATCACCGCGCTCGGCTTCGCTGCTGCAGCGCTCACCTTCGCCGCTGTGGCGCTTACTGCGCCCTCCAACGGCGACGAGCTGCTTAAGGACGAGAAGCACTTCCTCGCGCAATCCGGCAAAACGTACGCGGGCGGCCAGAAGGCCGCGCAGATGAAGAACATGGAGGTCGTAGGCCACACTGACCTCGGCGGCCGCGGCTTCAATGCCGACGTCTGGCACCACGACGGCTACGCCTACGTCGGTCATTGGGGCTTCCAGGATTGGGCGTCCGGAAGCAAGAATCGCTTCTGCCCCGAGGCGCCGAGCAACGGAATTGCGGTGGTCGACGTGAGTACGCCCGCGAAGCGTGCGAACCCGCGGGTCGTGGCACGGCTCCAGAATCCGGCCGGCACGTCGGCGGAGGATGTCGTGGCATACACGGCCGAGTCGGGGCCGCTCGCAGGCCAGGACATTGCAGCTGCCGGTATCCAGTGGTGCGGAGGCTCGCGGAACGATCCGAATGCGAAGCACGGGTTGATGCTCTGGAACGTGTCGAACCTAGGCACGATCGCCAACTCGGAAAACCCACCGACGCTGCAGCCGATCGGCCTCCTCGACACGGAGTGCTGCACCCGCGGCGTGCACGAGTTCGAAGTCGAGCACCGCACCGACCTCTTCCCGCCCAGGACGTTCGCGTACGCGACCGTGCCGACGAGCAGGTATCCCGACCCGAGCACGCCGAGCGGCTATCGCGATGCGAACGGAGAAGGCGACTTCCGCCTGATCGACATCACGAATCCGGAGGCGCCGGCCCAGGTCTCCGACTGGGGGATCCAGGACGTCGGCGGGCCGTTCTCGACAGGGCAGGGCTGCGATTCAGACCCGAACTACGGTCACGGAGCGGAGCCCTCGGAGGACGGGAAGCTCGTTTTCCTGTCCTACTGGGACAGTGGTTTCATCCGATTGGACGTAACAAATCCAACAACGCCGGTCTTCAACGGGCGCACCGTCTACGCATCGGACGAGGATGGAGACGCGCACTCGTCCAGCTACAACGACGACGGGCTTCTGTTCACCGCGGATGAGGACTTCTGCAAGAACTCCGGACCGGGCATAGAGACCGGCTACGGCTACCTCCGGGTCTACGACTACTCCGATCCCAGTGGTCCCAGGCAGATCGGCGAGTACCGCACGCCGAACTCGCTGGGTCTCGGCGCCCAGGGCTCCGGCGACTACACGATCCACAACCCGTTCCTCGTCGGGACGGACGTCTACATCTCGTGGTACTCGGACGGCGTGCGTGTCGTCGACGCGAGCGACCCGACGGACCTCGAGGAGGTCGCGTACTTCGTCCCGCCGGCTGGGCAAAACCCGGTCAAGCCGCCGCAGCGCGGCGTCCTGTCGCAGATGCCACAGGTTTGGGGCGTCGTCGTGGACGAGACGACAGACATCGTCTATGCGAGCGACATGAACACCGGCCTCTGGATCTTGCGGAGGACCGACGAGGGTTAGCCGGTTCCAAGGGAGCGCCCTTGCCAATCGCCTCGAGGATCGACTCCACGGGTCAATCTTGGCGTAGCCCCGTAGCAGCAAGCAACCTTTCGGACACCTGAGTGAGGATGCCGCCGGCCATCGAGCCACCCTCAGGTCCCTCAAGACGTGTTCGAGGTTCAATCCGTTGTCGGGCGCGCCGGTCGACGAACCGCTCAAGCTCCCGAAGAACCTCGATAGGGGGTTGAACTCGACCGTCCGGTCGGTCATCGTGGAGACGCTTACAGGGAGAAGAGCAACAAGGAGGGGATCAGATGGCTCGTACGCCGCTCATGGAGGACGTGCAGCGCGCCGTTGCACAGGTCGCGGGCGAAGAGGCTCTCGGCGAGTGGAAGACGACACGACGAGGGCTCCTCTGGAAGACGGGAGTGGCGGGCTTCGGCCTGACGGCATTCGGGCGCCTGGCACCCGCAGCCCGGGCAGCCTCGAACCGGCGAATCGTCATCGTCGGTGCGGGCCTCGCAGGTCTCACGTGCGCGTACCGGTTGAACCGGGCGGGCTACGTCGCCGAGGTACACGAGGCTTCCGACAGGGTCGGGGGACGCTGCTGGACGGGTCGCGGGTTCTTTCTCGACAATCAGATCTACGAGCACGGCGGTGAGCTGATCGACCAGGGTCACAACCAGATTCGCCAGCTCGCGCAGGAGCTCAGGCTCAAACTCGACAACCTCCACCGCGCCGAGGTGAACGGAACCGAGCTCCTCGGCTATTTCGACGGAAGCCCGTACAGCTACGAGGAGATGACCGACGACATCAAGCAGGCCTGGCAGAAGATCCACTCGGATGTCTCGGCAGCCAGCTACCCGACCCTCTTCGACAACTTCACGGAGCGCGGCTTCGAACTCGATCACATGTCGATCGCCGACTGGATCGAGGAGTCGATCCCGGATGGAATGACCTCGCGGCTCGGCCAACTACTCGATGTCGCCTACAACATCGAGTACGGCGCCGAGTCGGATCAGCAGAGCTCGCTGAATCTTCTCTATCTGCTCGGCTATTCAGGTCAGGGCCAGTTCCGCGTCTTCGGGCCCTCGAACGAGAAGTACCGCGTTCATGGTGGCAACGACCTGATCAGCGACCGCCTCGCAGATGGACTGAACGGGCAGATCACGACCGGCTCCGAGCTCGTCGCAGTGAAGCGGACGGCAACCGGCGCCTACGAGCTTACGTTCAGGCAGGGGACGAGTACGGTGACAGTGAACGCGGAAAAGGTCGTCCTCGCGCTCCCGTTCTCGATCATCCGTCACTCCGTGGACGTCTCGAAGGCTGGTTTTTCGGCATTCAAGCGGCAGGCGATCGAGGAGCAGGGCATGGGAACGAACTCGAAGCTCCACGTCCAGTTCTCCCGCCGCCATTGGAATGGCCTCGGCTCGAACGGCGAGACCTTTTCGGACACCGGCTACCAGAACTCCTGGGAGGTGTCGCGCGCGCAGCCCGGCACAGCGGGCATCCTCGTCGACTACACGGGTGGAAACATTGGCGCGAGCTTCGGCTCGGGGACGCCGACAACACGAGCACAGCAGTTCCTGACGCAGATCGAGCCGGTGCTCCCCGGGCTCTCTCAGCATTGGAACGGGAAGGCGACGATCGACTTCTGGCCCGGCTACGAGTGGACCCGCGGCTCATACTCGTACTGGAAGGTGGGCCAGTACACCGCCTTTGCAGGAATCGAAGGGAGACAGGAAGGCAACGCCCACTTTTGCGGCGAGCACACGTCGATCGACTTCCAGGGATACCTGAACGGAGCCGTCGAGACCGGCGAGCGCGCCGCCGGCGAGGTGATCGATGACCTCGGCTGAAGAAGCGATGATCCGCTGATACCCGTGGGCAAGCGCGTCGTCAGGACCCCCTCCCCCAAGGAGTCGGAGGTCGTTCCGGCAGCGAGCACCGTTTTGATCAGCCAGCTCTGCGGGGTCGAGCTCTATATCCGTGGTGAGGTCCTCCCGCTCCCAAACAATACAACGGGGTAGCCTCTGAGCAGGACTATTAAAGCCGACGCGTGAACTCGAACCGCGTGCCCTTCATTACGAGGGCTCGGCATGGAGGCCAGAACGGGCAGTAGGCGGTTCGCAGCCGGGCGGGATTGCGCGAAGGTGGCTCGCCGGGACACGTCCGAATGAGCGTCTCGGTAAAGATCTCAGATCGCGTGATCGTTCAAGCGGGCTGGTGAGCTGCCCTCCTGTAATTGCGACTCCAGGCCGTGAGTGCTCTGGAGGGATGGGGGGCAACGAGTGCTCCTGGGCTCCGTTCCTCTTCAAGTGAATGAGTATCCTGCCGGACACCGCGCTGCCATCAACTCCCGCGAGTTTCCGGCATCTGTCCGAACCCAATCGCCGTTTCCGAAGAGGCAACACGCGGTGCGAATTCTTGGATAAGAAGATCTCTGAGCCGTCACCTAGCAACGGCTTAAACATACGGCTCAACCGGCATTTTCGTAAATAAAGCGGCGGACTTCTAATCCGCGGGTCGCAGGTTCGAATCCTGCCGGGCGCATCGAATCGCCTGCAAACGTTGCTACTAAAGGCAACATGGAGTGCGAACGCGGGCTTGTTACTCCGAAGATCAAGAGCAAGCGACCCGCGCTCAGCAAGATTGCCGGACACTGAAGCGAACGCCTCGGCCTATACCCGCAGCCGCGCCGTTCGGCAACTGCTTGCCCGTTCGCAGATCCGCCACCTCACGACCGAGCCCTACTGGCCGCGCACCAACGGCAAGCTCGAACGCTTCCATCAGGCGATGGCTCGCGAATGGGCCTTATGGGCTCGTCTACCGCTCACATTGCGAGCGGGCCGCACTGGCTCGACCACTACAAGCAGCGCAAAACCGCACAGCTCACTCGGGGGCCGACCTCCGATCAGCCGCGTTCACAACCTGTGTGGGCAGGACAGCCGTCACCTTCGCGGAGAATGACGATGCGGGACGCTTGATCGCGGCCGGCGAAGACTGCTACGGCGAGCTCGGGGTCGGACGCTCGCCTCGCAAACCCTTCGACGGATCGTCGGAGAAGCCGCATTCGAGACAGACGTATCGCGTCGCCCCGTCCTCGTCGACGGTGATGCCCATCGTGACGCCGCAGGCTGGGCAGATCGGCGGGCGGTCGTCGTCGGCGTCAGCCGTCTTCCCGTCTTCCACGCGGTCAGCCTAGCCCGCGAGCGAGACTCCCACCTCACTGTCCCGACTCCCTCCCCGGAAACGCCTCGGAGAACCTATCGACCGGCCTTGCTTACAGCGCGATCCGGACGGCTGTGCTGCTTGGGCATCCACGGCGTACGAGATTCGTGGCCAAATGCAGGTCGACATCGAGGTGGAAAGCGACTCTAGTGCGTCCTCATCCTCGTAGCCCGCGCGAACCAGCTCGTCGAATCGCCAGCGCCTTACCGCATCGACCTCGGACGCCTGGAGTGCCTCGAATTGAGCCGCAGCCATCCCTTTGGCCGATTTCGACGCGGCGATCGATTATGCGCAAACCGGATCGAGAAGCGGGGGCGGCGCTCATCCGTGCAGGAGCGGCACCACGTTTCGGACGAGGAGGTCGACGCCGCCCGCGGTCGTCAGCCCCTGCGGCGTCCCGAACTCGACCCGCGACGCGCCCGCCTCGAACAGGCTCCGTGCGTGGTCGGCGACCTCGGCGGGCGTGCCGGCGAGGACGAAGCGGTCGAGCGGCGGCTCCTGCCCCGGCCGGAGCTCGAGGGTCGGGTCCCGGTGCGCGATAACGGGCAGGTAGAGCTGGACCTCCGCCCCGGCGCGGGCCCGGGCCGCATCGCCGTCCTCGTCAACGACGGTCACCGCGCCGACCACGACCCCGACGTCGTCGTTGCCGATCCACTCGCGCGCGAGCCGCACCATGTCGGGGTTCGCGCACCCGCCGAGCTTCACCTCCTGGGCGACGGTGCCCGCGAACGCCGCCGTCCTCGGCCCCCACGTCCCGATCATGAGCGGCACCTCGCGCCGCAGCGGCTCGTAGTTCAACCCCGCGCCGGGCCTGAGCGTGAACCGCTTTCCGGCGAACCCGCTCCGGTCGCCGGCGAGCAGCCGCCTCACCACCTCCACGGCCTCGCGGAGTGCAGAGAGCTGCCGCGGCTCCTCCAGCCCCAATTGGTCGAGCCACGCGCCTTGAACGAGGCCGAGGTACGCCCGCCCGTTCGAGACAAGGTCGAGCGCGGCGATCTGTCCGGCGATCTCGACCGGGTGGAGCGTGTACGGGTTGAGCGCCGCCGGGCCGAGCCGCACGCGCTCGGTCTCGCGCGCCATCAGCAAGAGCGGCGCGATCGCGGGCTGGAAGAAGAGATCGTGGTAGACCGAGACGGCGTCGAGGCCTCCTTCCTCCGCCCTCCGCGCGAGCGCGACGTACTCGTCGGGGCGCTTGTCCGACTGGAGGCCGAGCGAGAGCTGCACCTAGTGGTCTCTCCGGGAAGTACGCCACCCCTTCGCGCGGCTGCGAACGCTTCGCATGCCGTCGTCCTCGGTCGCCCACATACCTTCTGGTATGCGGCCTCCCTGCGTCCTCGGCCTGCTCGGTTCTCGTCGGCGAAGGGGCACCGGACTCCCCGGAGAAACCACTACGTCAGGTCCTCGCTACGCAGCACTCGCTCGCCGGTGCGCTCGATCCGCATCACGACCCGCTCGTCGGGATCGGGGCAGCAGACGAGCGAGTCCTGTTCGAGCCAGTCCTCGTCGGGGAGCTTGCGCTGCTTCGCGGGCAGGAGCGGCATCACGCTTTGGAGCGCGTAGAGGCAGAAGTGCTTGCCCTCGGGAATGCGCACCCGGTTCGACTCGGTCACCTCGAAGTAGTCGCCAACCTCCAGCCCGCAAACCGACCGCCCCTCGATTCGCTCGACGGTGACCCGAAGGTCGTAGAGCCTCATCTCCGCCACGGCCGCCTCCTCACGCTCAGTAGGCCTCGGTCGCCACGCCGATCGCCCCGGGGCGGGGTCGCCGAGTCGTTGCGGACCGTGAGCGGGTGCGACGACGGCCAGACGGCGCAGTCGCGCTCGCACAGCGGATCGTCGGCGCAGTCCACGACGACGAGCTCGCCTTCGGCGACGACGAGGACGTCGATGCCGGCATGCGTGACGCCGTCGTCGTAGCCCGTGCGCGGCGCGAGCGAGGCGATCGTCGGCTCGAGCGTCGTTCCCGGGACGTGCAGCGCGGCGAAATCTTTCCCTTGCCGCACGCGATCCGGACGCGCTCGTCGAGCGGGATGAAGCGGGGCCGGGACTGCTTGGCCGAGTAGCCGAGCAGCGAGGCGATCTCGTGGCCGAGGACGCGTGCGACCTGCGCGAGCCGCCCGCCCGACCGGCGTGTCGCCCGTCCGCCCGAGCGTGATACCTCGACCTTCAGCGCCCGGCATTCTCCGGGAGGATATAGCGGCTCGGATTGCCGCGGTCTATATTCCACGCACTGTTTAACGCGGGAGCCGCACGCTCACCGCGCCGGACTCCCGAGTGAAGGAGGCTCCTCGTGTCTCACAGACGGAAGGTGGCGGCGGTAGCGACCGTCGGCTTGCTCGCCGCGGTCGGCACGCTCGTCGCCACGACCACGGCGCCGGCCAAGACGGCGCACTCGGCCGCGTC
>JALZOK010000134.1 GCA_030857225.1 Actinomycetota bacterium | reverse complement strand
GAGGATGTCCCGCTCGTCGTGGATTTTCGCGTCGGCGGTCCCGGTGTGATGGTCAGGCGGTGAGGACGATAGCGGCCTCCTTGGTCGGGGTGCGAGCGGCATCGGAGTGACGGCGACTGTCGTGGTCGCATTCGATCGCGACGACGAGGGTGGCGAGGTCGCGGTAGCCGATGATCTTCCGAAACTGCCGTTCGGCTTCGAGCATGCCGGCGGCGGTCCAGCGCAGCGCCATCTCGCCGGAGGACCAGCGCTTCACGTTGCGCTGGGTGCGGCGGACGATCTCGAGCATCGACTCGCACGGGTTCGTGCTCTCGAGCGTTCGCTTCAGCGAGCCGGTGACGCCGAGCCGGGTGAGCGTGAGCGTCTCCTCGAGCCCTTCGCGCAGCGAGCCGGCGGCGCCGGGGTAGGTGCGCTCGAGCTCGCCGGCGAGCAGCCGGAGCTGGTCGAGCGCGCGGGCGTGATCGTCGAGCGCCCACGCGCGGCGCAGCCGCTGCTTCACCGGTGGCCGCTCGCGCTCGGGCAGGTGGTCGAGCACATTCCGCTCCTTGTGGCGGACACACCGCTGCACCGGCGCCTCACCGAAGACGTTGCGGATCGCCTTCCGCAGCGCCTTGGCGCCGTCGATCACGAACAGGATCCCCTGCTCGGGGTCGAGGCCGCGCTCGACCAGGTCGGACAGCAGCGCCGTCGCGACGGTCGCGTTCTCTGTGCTTCCTTCCCACAGCCCGAGCGGGATCTTGACGCCCTCGGTCGTGATCCCGAGGCAGACCACGTTCGTGCGCCCCTGCAGCTCGAGCCCGTCCAGCATCATCACCGCCAGCCTGACGTCGTCGAGGCGGCGGCTCATCAGCTCGCCCAGCGAGCGGCGGGTGCGCTCCACGAACGTCCGCGAGACGGCCGAGCGCGACGTCGACCGCGCCGCCTGCTCGACCTCCGAGCCGACCGGCTCCTGCGTCCGCCGGTAGCGACGCGTCGAGACGCCGGCGAGCATCCGCTCGAGCACGACCCGCGACAGCCGGTCGCGGTCGGCGAAGTGCTCGTACGTCTGCAGCCCTATCTCCGCGCGGCCGTCGGCGCTGCGCACTCGGGGCCGCTCGACCGCGACGCGCCGGCCGCCCAACGTCACCTCGCCCGACTCGTGCCCGTGACGCACGGCCGTGCGCTCCGGGTCGTGCTTGCCCTTCGCGCCCACGACCTCGACCACCTCCTCTTCCAGCAGTTCGGCCAGCACGCCCAGCCCGACGCCGACGCTCAACGCCAGCAGTCCCTCCTTCGCCGAGCCGACCAGCTGCCCGAGCGCCTCCTGCACGCGCTCCGGCAGGACGACCTCTTCAACGCTCGCCTGCGCGAGCGGTACGTTTCTCCTCACGGCGGTTCCTCCTTGTCGATCTTCCGGATCACCCGCCACGCTCCCAAGCGGAGCGGACGGGAAGGAGGGACCGCCGACCTACGAAGTTCTACGAGCTACGGGACAACCTCGCGACGGGGTTGCAGTGATGTGAGAAAAGAGTTAACGGCAGTTTCCCCGCCGGGCCTGGGAGGTACATGTACGTCGGGCAGGGGAGAGGAGACCTAGGGGGAACAGCGGAGCATCCAGTGGAGCGGCACGTCGGTGACCCCTCGTCGGCGTGGCTGGTCCTGCTGGGAACGCGGTTGCCCATAGGAACGACTTGCCCGCACAGGGGATCGGCTCGCGGTCTTGCCCGTCACAAGGTGGCTGCCAGCCGATCCCCATCGCTCCTGCGCTCACCGACACCTATGCGATCGCGAACGGGTGAAGGTCAAGAACCCGAAACTACTGGAACCGCGACAGAGCCGACTTCGGCAGCTCGAACGCTATCCCCAACGCTCCTAGAAGAAGGATCGCAGCGCCCAGGACGCCTGCGAGCGGCCCAGGCGTCACTCGGACACGCATCCGCAGAACCTGAGATCCGCCAGGCCAGTATTCAGAAGAGCCAGGTCTCTATTCAGAAGAGTCAGGTCGCCGAAAGGGTCGACCGGCGCCAGCGAACGGAACGCGGCGCTATCGCGTCACGACGAATGTGCGCTCGCCGAGCACGTCGCCGTACCGGCGCTGAGACCGCGGCCCGAAACCGGCCCAGACGTACCAGCGATACACGCCGGGCACGAGGCGCTGGGGGCGTCCGTCGTAGCGCCACACTCCATTCAGCACAAGATGCGTCGCAGCTGGCCACGCGCTCAGAACCTTTGTCGTTCCGCGGTACACCTGGACGTTGTAGTACGTCGCCCTCGGGACACGCACCCACGCGAGCCGAGGTGGGCGCGCAATCCGGGCGCCGTTTGCCGGAGCCAGGAGCGCCGATGCTTGCGGTCGGGCTACGAGGGTGACGCCTGATGACCGGTTGCCGGCGCGGTCATACGACACGAGCGCGTAGCGGTACTCCACACCGTTCCGAACGGCGCGGTCCGCGAGCCGCGTTGTGCGTCCGGTGAAGACGACCGTCTCGGGCGCGCCCGGCGACGAGAGCGACCGCGTGACGGTGATCCGATCGAAGTCCGAGTCGGGAGGCAGGGCCCATGTAACGATGACGAGCCGGTCACCGGTGCGCGCACGCACGCCCGTAACGTCGCGCGGCGGTGTCGTGTCCCGGGCGGGAGGAATCGGCTGGGTGGGCGGCGGAGGCGGCGGCGGAGGCGGCGGCGGAGGCGGCACGCCCACGACCGAGACGGTTACGGTTGACGTTGCGCTTACGAAGTTCCCGGAGGCGTCGCTCGCCGTGAAGCGGACCGTCGTCGTGCCGCTCGGAAATGTTGCCGGCGCGTCTGTCGTGATCTTCGGGGCCGGATCGACGGTGTCCGTCGCCGAGGCAGCTGTGAGGAACGCCTGAAGTGCAGGGTGCGATGCCGGAACGGGCGCCGTTCCCGTCGAGATAACGAGGTTTACAGGGACGCGGAGAACCGGCGGCGTCGTGTCCACGACCGCAACCGCAAAGGAGGCCGAGCCGACGTTGCCCGCGGCGTCGGTGGCGCGACACGTGACGGTCGTCGTCCCCAGCGGGAACTGCGAGCCCGATACCGGAACGCAGGCCGCGGAAACCGGTCCAGATACCGCGTCTACCGCTGTCGCGGCCGAGTATTGCACGACCGATCCGGCCGGCCCGTTCGCCTCGCGTCGAATGTTCCCGGGCACGGTCACGGTGGGCCCCGTCGTGTCCTTCACGCGGACGACGAACGATCCCAAGGCTCCGGTGCCGTCGTCGTCGACGACCGAGCACGTGACCGTCGTGTCTCCGAGCGGAAAACGCGCCGTCACCGTGAGGCTGCCTTTGCCCTGGCCGCCGCCCGGCCCGTCGCACTGAAGG
>JALZOK010000133.1 GCA_030857225.1 Actinomycetota bacterium | reverse complement strand
CGTGCCGGTCGCGCAGCCCTAGCTAGTTCTCGGCCTAAAAAGCCCAAGATTCCGAATACAAAGGGGAATTCGGATGGAAACAAAAGGGTCGGGGTGACTGTTCTTCGAAGGCCGCCAAGCCACCGAAGAAAGGCACCCCGATGCGCAGCACCCTACACGATCAGCTTCACCTCGTCCCCGGCGCGATCGCCCACGTGCACGCGCGGGAGCTCCGACAGATCAGCGTCGTCCTCGAGCAGATCCGGGAGGCCTTGGGGCTGGTGCAGGCCGACCTCCTGCGCCGCCGCGGCAAGCAGATCGACCCGACCAAGGGGCGGGACGGAATGACCGCTGAGCAGGTGGTCCGGGCGTTCCTCGTCAAGCAGATGAACGGCTTCAGCTACGAGCAGCTCGCGTTCCATCTGGCAGATTCGAGTACGTACCGCGCGTTCTGCCGCATTGGCATCGACGAGCAGGCGCCGACGCGGTCGACGCTGCAGAGAAACATCAAGCGGGTGGAGCCGGACACATGGGAGAGCATCAATCGAAGCGTCGCCCAGTACGCCGCCGCGGTTGGGATCGACGCCGGCGACAAGGTTCGAACCGACTGCACGGTCGTGAAGGCAAACATCCACGACCCCACCGACTCGTCGCTGCTTCGAGACTGCGTGCGGGTCCTGGCGCGGCTGATGTCCGAGGCTCGTGACGACTTCGGGCGGACGTTCAGCAATCACAATGTGCGCGCGAAGCGACGCGCGATGGGCATCCTCAACGCGAAGTCGACCGAGCAGCGGCTGCCGCTGTACGTCGACCTGCTCCGGGTCACGGAGAAGACCGTCGCGAGCTCGGACCGGATCGCCGGAGAACTGGATCAGATCGAGCCTGTGGATCTGGGTGAGATGCTGCGCGCCGGCGCGCTGGTCGTGCAGATGCGGCACTACGGGGAGCTGGCAAAGCGCGTCATCTCCCAGACCCAGCGTCGCGTGCTCGGCGGAGAATCGGTGCCTGCCACTGACAAGCTGGTCTCGATCTTCGAGCCGCACACAGACATCATCGTCAAAGATCGGCGCGAGACCCTTTATGGCCACAAGATCTGCCTCACTTCCGGCGCATCGGGCCTCGTGAGTGACGTGGTCATCGAGGCGGGCAACCCCTGCGACTCCACGCTCGCGCTGAAGATGATCCAGCGGCAACGCGACATCTACGGAAAGGCGCCGCGGCAAGCGACCTTCGATGGCGGATTCTCATCGAGAGCCAACCTCACCAGTCTCAAAGAGCTCGGCGTCGATGATGTCGCGTTCAGCAAGGGGCGCGGCCTCGAGATCACCGACATGGTCAAGAGCAGCTGGGTCTACCGGTGCCTCCGGAACTTTCGCGCCGGCATCGAGGGCACCATCTCCTTTCTGAAGCGCGTGTTCGGGCTCGACCGCTGCGCGTGGAGTGGCCTCCGCTCCTTCAAGGCATACGTCTGCGGCTCGGTGCTCGCCTGCAACCTGCTCCTCATCGCGAGGCACCAGAGCCAGTCCTCGAGCTGACCGCCGGCGCGTCTGCTGTCGTGGAACCGGCCTGGTGCGCCGTGGGGCGGCAGTGCGTTCGCGATGCCCCAGAACGGGTTGGTTTCGGCGGGCTGGGCCCCGGTCAACGCGGGTCCGAGCCCACGACCAGGGTGTGCCGCGCCGCGTTAGTTCGCGAAACGCCGAGGAAAACGCCATTCTGGGCCGAGAACTAGCTAGCTAGCTAGCACTACTGCGGGAGTTGCGACGGCCCGAGCCGTGTAAGTCCATGTCGCTTGTTTCCTGCGATGTCATCCATAACTACTCATAGAAGTGGTTCGTGACCGCGCTTGCGTGCGAAGCAGGTCGACCATGGAGATGAGCGCGGACGCCGAGGGACGGATGCACGAGTTCTTCGACAAACGAATCGGCAAGCACCTTCGCCGTCCGGAGGCACGGGCTTCGTTTGCCGCCTACGCGTTCGGCATCCTCGCGGACGGTGAACGCAAGAGCGTGGAGCCGATTGCAGCTCGTCTGACCGCGGATCCAGAGGAGTGCCAGCGAATGCACGACCGCCTGCTCTACTTCCTCGGGCACGGCGTGTGGAGTGACCAGCTCGTGCGGCGCGAGGCCGCCCTCTACGCGATCGAGGCGCTGCAGGAGCGCGACGCCGTAATGCCCTGGATCATCGACGACACCGGCTTTCTCAAGCAGGGAGGGCACTCGGTCGGAGTCCAGCGCCAATACACGGGGTCCGCGGGCAAGATCGCGAACTGCCAGGTGGCCGTCAGCCTCAGTGTGGCGACGCGGACGGACCATGTTCCGATCGACTTCGCCCTCTACCTGCCCGAATCCTGGACCGCTGATTCGGTTCGTCGCAAGGAGGCGCGCATTCCGGACGATGTCGTCTTCAAGACGAAGCTCGAGCTCGCGATGGACTTGATCGCACGCGCCGTCGACGACGGCGTGCCGGGCGAAGTCGTCCTGGCGGACTCGGCGTACGGGGATTCGTCGGACTTTCGCAACGTCGTGCGCATGCATGGGCTCGACATTGCCGTCGCCGTGAAGGCACAGACCAAGGTTTGGGTGCTCGACACGCTGGGTCGCCGGCGCGGGGATCCTGTGGGAGTCCAGGAACTCGGCGTGCAGCTCGGGACGACGGCCTTCCGGCGCCTCACATGGCGAGAAGGCACCAGGACCAAGATGCACGCGCGGTTCTGCTTTCGCCGCGTGAAACCCTCGCATGACGACGGGAGCGAGGCGAAGGACCGCGAACCGCTCTGGCTGATCATGGAGTGGCCCGAAGGAGAGGCCAAGCCGACAAAGTTCGTGCTCACGTCGCTCCCCAGGCGCATGGCCAAGAAGCTCATTGTCCGCCTCGTCAAGGAGCGCTGGCGAACGGAACGCGCGTACGAGGACCTCAAGGGCGAGCTCGGTCTTGATCACTTCGAGGGACGCTCGTTCCCCGGCTGGAACCATCACATCTCGGTCGTCCTGAGCTGCTACGCGTTCGTGCTCGCCGAACGGTTGCGGCATTCCCCCCCCTCGGCCAAACGGAAGCGTGAAGCCGGTGCGCTCCGCTTCGCGGCCTGAGCGCCACTTCGTCGATTCGTTCATCACGATTCGCCTCGCCATAGCGGCGTACCTCGCACGGTGGCTGCCACGCTGCCCCACGTGTCATCGCTCGGCTGCCGGACACGTCCCACATGCCGGGCCGCGTGCCAGCCTTGCGCCTCAGTTGACCCCTCCGCCATGACGGCAACTCCCGCAGTAGTGCTAGGAGCGTGTCGGAGAAAAGATTTTCACGATTCTTGTTGACGGTGGAGACGTCATTACGCGCGTCTTGCGGGTCTCGATTGCAGGCATGCCCTTACATTTTCGCTATTGGCTTCGTGAGATCGG
>JALZOK010000036.1 GCA_030857225.1 Actinomycetota bacterium | reverse complement strand
GGGCCTGTCCAGAAAGTGGTCACGCTGGATGGGACGCGACACGTGCCGCGAGGCAAGGACGCAGGGAGCGCCAATATGCAGGCATATTGGCGCGACTGAGGACGCCGCATCGCGGTGCGTGGTGCGTCCCAGACGGCCTGATCCATTTTTTGGACAGGCCCCTAAGCAGGAGCGAGCCGAGCCGCCTCGTAGAATCGGATCGTGGCCGATGAGATCACCTGCTTGATCGCGGACGACCACGAGGTCGTGCGCGAGGGCTTGCGCCTCGCGCTCTCACGCTCGACGCGCATTCGCGTCATCGGCGAGGCGACCGACGGCGCCTCCGCCGTCGCGCTGACCGAACGGCGTAAGCCCGATGTCGTGATCATGGATCTCCGCATGCCGGATATGGATGGCCTCGAGGCGACCGAGAAGATCGCCGAGAAAGTGCCGGGAACGGCAGTCTTGATCTTCACCGCCTACGGGGAGAAGTCGCTCTTGCAGCGCGGGCTCGAGTCGGGCGCGCGGGGCTACATCCTCAAGGAGACCCCACACGAGACGTTGCTCCGTGCGATCGAGAAGGTCGCGGCGGGTGAGACCTTCGTCGACCCGGGCCTGATGGCCGAGTTCGTATCCGGAAAGGCCACCGCCGATCTTCTGACGCCCCGCGAGCGCGAGATCCTGCAGCTGCTCGCCGACGGCATGTCGAACGTTGACGTCGCCGACAAGCTCTTCATCAGTCAGGAGACGGTGAAGAGCCACGTGCGTCATATCCTCGCCAAGCTCGAGGCGGACACGCGCACCCAGGCGGTCGCCATCGCGCTGCGCGAGGCGATGATCGATTGAGCGAAGACGCCGAGCGAGCCCTCCTCGCGGAGAGGGTTCTCGCGGAACAAGAGGAGCGCCGCCGGCTCGGGGAGCTGTTGCATGACGGCCCCGTCCAGCACCTCTCGGCGATCGCGCAGATCGTCGACGCGGCGCTCGCGACGCTTCGCAGCGGCGAGCGCGAGCGAACCGAGGAGATCCTGAGCCGGGGGCTCGAGCTCGCGCGCGGCGCGGCCCGCGAGCTGCGCACGCTCTGTGAAGACCTCGAGCCCAAAGCGCTCAGCGAGGTCGGTTTCGGGGCGGCCGTCGCGGCCCTGGCCCGCAGGTTCGCTTCACGGCACGAGATCCAGATCGACCTGGACATCGAGCACGGCGACGCGCTCGGAGAGCATGCGCAAACGGCGCTTTACCAGATCGTACGAGAGGCGATCGACCAAGCCGTTCGCCGAGGCGCTCCGAGCCGAGTCGACGTGTCGATCCGCGAGACGCCGGGCGGCGGAGCCGAGCTGGTCGTCTCCGACGACGGCCCGCCCGAGCGGCGGAGCGCCGTGCTGGAGGCGCTCGCTGAGCGGGCGGCGACCCTGAACGCACGTTTCACCTCCGAGGTGCGGTATCCACGCGGCTCGACCATCCGCGTCGAGCTGCCACCTTCCGCGGCGCGCCGTTGATGACCGACGCGAGGAGATCGCCGCCTCCGGGGGGCCTGAGCTGGCCGCTCGAGGCCAGATCGCGCATCCGGACGTGCGAGATCCTCGCGTCGGTCATCTAGCATCTGGAGAGATGGACGGGAACGGTAGAGGCGGCTACCTCGTGTTCCGCTGGTCGCACGCCGGCTATACGCTCGAAGAGCGGCCCGGCGACCTGCCTGACGTCGGCGCCGAGGTCGAAGACGGCGACGGGCGGTTTCGCGTCGGCAAGATCGCGCCCTCGCCGCTTCCCGGCGACAAGCGCCGCTGCGCGT
The DNA here is from genome assembly GCA_030857225.1 of Actinomycetota bacterium. Lineage (GTDB taxonomy): Bacteria > Actinomycetota > Thermoleophilia > Gaiellales > Gaiellaceae > GMQP-bins7. Next base: position 33,774 of record JALZOK010000036.1, on the reverse strand, counting down.
ACCTGCTCCCCGCCTGATCGCGATTATGCGATCGGCTCGTTCTGGACGTTGTGCTCGGTCGCGTACGTGTCGACCAGCGAGTTGATCTTCGCCGGGTCCGGGAACGCGTAGTTGATCTCGACGAAGGCGTTCCACTTGTCGGGCAGAGCGTCCTCCGGGAAGATCGCCTCCACCGGGCACTCGGGTTCGCAGGCGCCGCAATTCAGGCTAGTGATACCTCCTGCAAGGGCGAGCTCGTGCTTTCCGGGAACGACCGCGCAGAACGTGTCCACTTCCTCGGCCTCCTGCGGCTCGACACTCATCACGCGCCAGTACGACTCTCGCGTCGCGAGGTACAGCCAGCGGATCGAGCGGTTACGCGCGCCAAAGTTCGTCACCATGTTGCTCTCCTCGCCTGATCCGATGGCCACGTAACCAGCGAGCGGCGCCGCCCGTTCCAGCCAGGCAAGCGCCTCGTGGTCGATCGACCGAAGCCGCCAAGAGCCCGCTCTAACGGGATCACCGTCAGCGGCGAGCCAACCGTCGACGAACCCGGCAATGTATTCGGCGTCCGCTGTTTCGGGAAGCAGGGCCTTCAGGTTTGCACAGGAGCGCACTACTCCCCTTCCCGCGTAGCCCGGGTGAACCGCGTGAGAACGCGTGTAGTCAACCCGGTCGAAGAAGTCACGGTACTTCGCGACCCGCTCGCCGAACATCTCTACGTAGTGCACGTGTTCGTCCGTTCCAGTCGCGTGCAAGCACCATGTGCCATCCCCGTAGACGAGCCCGTGGAGCACACCCAGCCGGTGGCTCTCAGAGTCGCGCTCCGGCGTCGCTCGTACAGCGGGCACGAACTGCCCGACACCGAGGGAGTGGGTCTTCTGACCGTCGGCCAGCACCCAGCCGTGCGTCGGCGTCGCCAATACTGTCCGCCGAAAGCGGGAAATGTTCCGCGTCGTCAGCCGAGTACCCCCGTAGCGGTCCCGTTCCTCGAACGCGGGCGCGAGCTCGACCTTCACGAGCGGCGCTCTCCGAAAGCGCTTGACGAACGCTGGCCTGAACCCGGAATCCGTGAGCACCCTGCAGGACGTGTTCTCGAGCTCGCCGAACGTCCGCAGCCCGTGAGACGTAATGAATTGTTCCGACGGCGCGAAGCAGTCGATGCACTCCTCGGGATCGATGATCAGGATCCGCTCGAACTCGTGGATGCAGTCGACCGGGCAGACGTCGACACAGGACTTGTCCTTTATGTCGATGCACGGCTCGGCGATGATGTACGTCACGACGCCGAGTCTAGATGCACGCCTGTAAGCTCCGCGACGAGCGCGGGAGCCCGCTCGACGAGCGCCGACTTCACGATCACCTGGTCGAAACCTGCGGTGTGCGCACGCTGCAGACCGGAGCGATCGGTGTGGTTCGTGAACCCCATGATGGGCACATCCGGCCACTCGTCGGCGACCTCCTCCGGCTCGACGCGGGAGATGTCCGCTATCACGAGATCCGGTGGATCGACACTGTTGATGGTGACGAAGTGATGCTCCGGCAGAAGCCCCTCGAGCTTGCTCCGGAAGAAGAGGTCGACCCCCACCAGCAGGATCGTCGCCACAAGGCCGAGAGTAGCACCCGTCGCGCGGATAATCAGGGTATGGGGCTCGAGCGGGGACTGGAGCTGATCCGAGCGGGCGAGTTCTTCGAGGCGCACGAAGAGCTCGAGGACGAGTGGCGCGACGCGCCCGCAGGGGAGCGCGACTTCCTGCAGGGACTCGTCCACGTCGCAGTCGCCTGGCTCCACGCCGGCCGGGGCAACCGACCAGGGTGCGAGCGACAGCTCGAGAAAGCCGCGCGGCGGCTCGACTCGTATCGCCCGGCGCATCGCGGCGTCGATGTCGACGCGGTGCTCGAAGGCGTCCGGGAGGCGCGGTACGTGCTCGCGTCTGGCTCGCTGACCCTCCCGCGCCCGCCTCTCTGATCCAAGTTACAAGTTGCAACTTGGCGACCTCTGCCGACACGTCTCAGAAGGTCGGCTCGAGGCCGAGCCATTCGAGGAGCCGGTTCAAGTACACCCGTAGCACGTAGAAGCGCTCGAAGAAGAGGAGCAGCCCGAGCGCGACCATGACTGCGCCACCGGCCACCTGGATGGCGCGATAGTGGTCGCGGATCCAACGAAATGCGCCCATCGCGCGGGAGAAGATCGCGCCTGCCAGCACGAACGGGACGGCGAGCCCGAGCGAGTACACACCGAGGAGGAGCGCTCCCTCGAGCACGGTATCCGACGAGCCGGCGAGCACCAGCGTCGCCGCGAGCACGGGGCCGATGCACGGCGCCGCGCACACGGCGAAAGCGCCTCCGAGGAGGAAGCGCGAGCCACGGCTCCGCGCACCCTGGAGCAGCCCCGCGCCGAGCAGCCGCTCGGGCCACGGAAGAACTCCTATGAAAGCGAGACCGAAAACGACGAGCACGAAGCCGGCGACTCTCTCGAGCAAGAACTGGTCGGCGAGGAGACGGCCGCCGATGAGCGCAGCCCCGACCCCGAGCAGCACGAAGACCGCCGTAAAGCCGAGGACGAACGGGACACTGGCCACCACGACACGCCTCGCGTTTCCGGGCTGCCCGAGCTTGTCGGCGTCGACAGCGGACACCGCCGAGAGGTATCCCGGCACGAGTGGCAGCACGCAGGGAGCTAGGAACGACACGAATCCGGCCAGAAACGCGATCGGAATCGCCGAGAGACTCACTAGTGGTCCCCGCCGTGAATACGGTCGTGCTTCGCCGGCGAGAACCGAGCAGGCCTAGGACGCAGGGAGCGCCAATATTCGAGAATATTGGCGCGACTGAGGACGACGGCATGCGAAGTGTTCGCAGCCGCGCGAAGCGCGGGCGTATTTGCGGCGGGGAGCACTTAGCCCTCGAACCGGGCGAGCTCCTCGTCGACGCGGCGCTCGAGGTCCGGGCTGAGCGGGGTCGTAGACCCGGGCGGCCCACGTCGTCCGCTCCACCGGCGGACGAGCAGGGCGACGGTGATCACGCCGACGAGGAGCGCGCCCAGCGGCAGCAGCCACGCAAGCAGCCCGAAGCCGCTCTTCGGAGGCGTTGCGAGAACTCCCGAGCCGAACTCGGCCACCAGAGCGCCCTTGATCTCCTGCTCGGTGTCGCCGGCGGCGATCCGCTCGCGGATGAACGCCTTCATCCGCTGCGCGACCGGTGCATCCGACTGGTCGAGCGTCGCCTTGCACACAGGGCATACCAGCTCGGCCTCGAGATCGGCGGCGTTCGGGGGCCCCGCCGCTTGCGCGCCGGCCGCGAGAAGGCAGGTGGCGGCAAACGCGATGAGGAACGCTCTCACGTCGCGAGCGCGCGGTCCACTGCGGCGCGAAGCCGCACCTGGTCCTCGTCCGCGGTGATCGCTCCCACGAAGACTTCGACGACCCTTCCCTCGCGGTCGAGAATGAAGGTCTCGGGAAATCCCGTCACGCCGTAGCGATCGGTCGCTACGTCGCCGGGGCCGTCATAGACGAGAGGGAAGGTGAGGTCGAACCGACGGGCAAACCGACGTGCGTCCTTGCGGAAGTCCTTCGCGTCGAGCCCGACCACGACGAGGCCGCGGCTCCGATACTCCCGCCAGACTTGCTCGAGGAACGGCGCCTCTTCCTTGCAAGGAAGGCACCACGACGCCCAGACGTTCAGCACGACCGCCTTGCCGCGAAGCGACGAGAGCGTCAGCTCTCCCTCGCGATCGAGCCGTTCGAGCGTGAAGTCCGGCGCCTCCGGACGCTCGCCACGGGCAGCGGCTGCCGCGAGGTCACCTCCCTCTTCCATCGCGAGCGACCAGACGAGTAGCAGGAAAAGGAGCGCGACGAGGCCGACGGCCACGCCCTGTGCGACGAGCCTCGCCCGGTGCGCCACTACCCGACTCCTACTTCGAGACGATGAAGACCGGAGTGCCGACCTCCATGCGCTGGAACAGCCACTCCGCGTCGGAGATTCGCATGCGGATACAGCCGTGCGAGGCCGAGTAGCCGATCGAGGCGGCGTCCGGCGTGCCGTGGATGCCGACATAGGGCGACGAGATCCCCATCCAGCGCGTCCCGAGCGGGTTCCCAGGCCCCGGCGGGACCGGATCCGAGTCCGCAGCCCAGTCCGAGGGCGGCGGGTACCACCACGGGTTGCGCTGCAGCGTGACGATCTCGAAGTTGCCGAGCGGTGTCGGGTATGCGGGCAGTCCGGTCGCGACGCCGAACGTTCGCACCAGCTTCGCGCCGGCGTACAGGCGTAGCTTGTTGGAGCTGCGAAGAATGACCACTGCCGGGCCGAGCGCATTCGCGGCCACTCGCGGCTTCAACACCGCGAAGGAAAGTCGGAGCGGAGATCGGGCATTGGTCTTCAGCGCGACCCGGATTGCCCGAGACAGGTCGACGCGCTCAAGACGGCGTCCGTCCGCTGTCCGGGTCGCCCGAACGGTCGCCCCACGGAGGACGAGCTCGGCGCTCACGGGCACCCGGTCGACTTCGCGTCCCAGGCTCTCAACGTACCCACGGATGCGGTCTCGCGAGACCCAGACGTGCAACGGGACAGAGGCCCCAGGTCTTGAGAAGCGGGCGCGACTCACGGCCTTTGTGACGGCGGGCTTCGCTCCCAGAGCCTCCGGGGCGACCCGCACTTTCCGGGAAGGCGTCACGACGAGCACGAGCGGCCGAGCAAACCTCTTCCTCACGAGCTCCGCAGCCTGGTACGGCAGCAGCCCTCCCACGTCGACAGCCCCGATCGTGACGCCCCCCGGGACTCCGAGCTGCCGCGGTGGCAAAGTGGGCGCTGGCGGCGGCAAGGGCGCGGGAGGAACGATCGTGGGCGGAGGCTCCGTCGTCGTCGTGGTGGTCGTCGTCGTGGTCGTCTGCGCCGGACCCGAATCCGCGCCGGCGGCGAGCGCGAACGCGGCCGAGAAGCCGACGAGAGCCGAGGCTGTGAGAAGCCCGACCACTATCGCGCGAATTGCGAACTTCATGTCTTCAGTGTAGATACGAATCTTGACGGATCGTTCGTCACGAAGGCGTCAACGCCTGCCGCCGTCAGGCGAAAGAGCTCCTCCGGATCGTCGACCGTCCAGGCGACCACCGGCGCGCCTCTCGCATGTGCCCGGCCAACCGCGGCGGGGGTCACCAGCTCGTGATGGAGGACAAGCGTCGTGGCCCGCGCCCGGGTGAGCAGGACAGGTACGAGAGCAGGTGCCAGCAGGCGGAGCCCTCGCAAGCTTCCGGTGACCACGGGGCGAAACCCGGGCCTCTCGTTGATCCCCAGCCGATCCTGGGGGAACGAGGCCCCGATGCGCACACGTGGCTCCAGTCTCGAAAGGCGACGTAGCGCGCCGAGATGGAAGGAGCTCACGAGGGTCCGCTCCACGAGGCCGAACCGCTCGAGCGCTGCCGCGACATGGTCAACCGCGCCGGTCGACTTGAGGTCGACGTGAACGCCGATGTCTCGAGCTTCCTCCGCGAAGAAGCCGAGCGTCTCGTCGAGCGAGGGGAGCTCCGGGCACAACTCGCGAAGCTCCCGAAAGCTCAGCGCCCCGATCGATCCCGATACGGCGCCATGGCTCATCTCCAGGAGATCGTCCGAATGCGCAACGACCAGCTCTCCGGCACGCAGCGTGACGACGTCGAACTCGACGAGATCGACGCCGGCCGCGAGCGCGGCGCGAAAGGAGGGAAGGGTGTTCTCCGGCGCGAGCGCGGGCGCCCCTCGATGCCCGATCACGAGCGGCCGACCGTCACGCCGCTCGAGCGAGATCAAGGAGCAGATGGCCGCGTCGGCAGATAGTCCTCGTCGAGACGGCCGCCCTCGGCCGCGTACCTGACGATCATCCGATCCGTGATCCACTCGACGGGCGCGCGATCATCCGTCCACGGGCGACCGGATGACTCGAGCACGCGAACGTCACGCGCGAGCAGCTCTCGCAGCGACGCCAGAGCAGGAGGGCCGTCCGTGAGCCTGCGCTCGAGCTCCGGTGCCGGAAGCGGTTGCGTCAGCCCCAGCACGATCGTGTTGAAGCGGAGAGCCGGCCACCAAAGCACTTGCGGCAGCTCCGCTGCGACCGTTCGCCCGATCCCGTTCACGAGCCGCATGTCGCCGGGCACGCCCGCGACGTTGAGCGCCACGATGCCGCCTGGCGCCAACCTCTCCCTGACGAGACGGAAGAACTCGCGGGTCGCGAGATAGAAGGGAACGTAGGGCTGGTGGTAGGCATCGACGACGATGAGGTCGTACCGTTCATCGGTACGGCGGAGAAATGGCCGGGCATCGGCGTCGTGCACCGTCAGACGAGGGTTGTCCTCCAGCCCGAAGAAGCGGCGGCCGACGCTGCTGACGGCCGGATCGAGCTCGACACCGTCGATCTCCGCTTCCGGATAGTAGACACCGAGCGCGCGGGCAGTCGTCCCGGCGGCATTGCCGAGGATCGCGACCCGTTCGAGCGGACGTCCGAGCAGCGGCGGCAGCGCCAGGAATGCGTCCCATACCCCGCCGGTCAGCACGTTCCCGCCCGGCTGCCACACCGAGTGGACAGCCACGCCCTCGTTCAGGTGGAGCACCCGCCGACCGTCGGTGCGTTCGACGACCTGGATGTACTGCTGGTAGGAGGTCTCCTCATGCAGTAGCCCCTGCTCCGCTTTGACCGCGCCGGGCGGAACGACGACAAGTGCCGCGAGCACGGCCGCCACGACGAGATAGCGCACCCCGAGCAAGAAGCACGCGGAGGCCGCCAAGAGCGCGGCAATGACGAGAAAGGTCCGCTGGGTGCCGATTGCCGGGATGAGGATCAACGCCGGCAGGAACGTTCCGAGCAGGGACCCCGCGGTCGAGAGCGCGTAGAGGCGACCCGCGACAGCGCCGGCAGTCTCGATGCTGGAAACGGAAAGTCGGATCGCAAACGGCGACACCATGCCGAGAAGAACGACCGGCGGTGCGAAGAGCAACAGCACCGCGATGAAGCTCCCGATCACCGCGCCTGCCGAGGCGTCGTCCAACCCCTCGACGGTGAGATCGAGAAACGGTTCCGCGACGAACGGGATCGCAGCGACGCAGACTGCGGAGACCAGAACGATCATGCCGAGGAGGAGGGGTCGTGGCCGCCGGTCGGCCACCCGCCCACCGAGCCAGTAGCCGAGGGCAAGTGCGGCAAGAACGATGCCGATCAAGTTCGCCCACACGATCGTCGAGGATCCGAAGTACGGCGCGAGCAGACGCGACGCCGTGATCTCCGTGGCGAGCGCCCCGATCCCCGCTCCGAAAACGAGCGCCCCGAGTGCAAGGCCACCCGGCCTCACGTTCGCTTCGTCCAAGGTCACGCTCCTACAACCCGAAGACGCGCTCGATCTCGCCGAGCGTTCGCGCTGCCAGCAACACCACCGCTGCGAGTGCGAGCGCAAGAACGAGCCAGAACCGAACTCCTGCCCAGCGCCTCTCGCGATGCCAGCGCTGACGGGCCGCGCGGCGGGCCCGATGGAGGCGATACGCGCGCTCGACGGCGCTGGGATCGAGCGGTGGCGCCTCGTCCTCCGAGGAAGTCCTCGTCTCGACCTTTGCCACAGCCGAAGTGTAGAAACTTCCAGAGCGGCCGTTGTCGCGGTCCCGTACCCGCGCAGGCCATATCCTTCAGCTCATGGAAGGATCCGAGGTACGGCGTGGTCGCGGTTCGATGTCGTTCGGCGGCGCGGGCGCGATGCCTGGGCTCGGAGGCCGGCTTACGCTCGTCTTCGGCCTCCTGCTCGCGGTTTCCGCGCTGACGGGCTGGTATACCGGCGAAGGAGAGGGCACGACGGTTTCCGTCCTCGCTTGGCACACGGGGACGATCGGGAAGGTGGTGCTCTTCCTCGGCCTCGCTGCCGCGCTTCTCGTCTGCCTCCGTGAGTTCGGCGTCGACCTTCCCGATGCGGTGCCAGGAAGCCTCGTCGCGATCGGCATCGGCTCGATCGCCACCGTTCTGGTACTGGTGAGGCTGATTTCGATCCCGGACACGTTCTTCTTCGCAAGTCGCGGGGTCGGGATCTGGGTGAGCCTGGTCTGCGCCGTCGGAATAATCGTCGCGGGGCTGCTGGAAGCTTCAGAGGAGTTGTAGGGCGGGCGAGGTTGCCTCGCCCTCGCGTCACGGGGACGTAATGGTCACGGTCACGGTTCGCGCCGGCGGCTCCTGAGGGAGCGGCGTGAGCGTTCGCACGTTGGTCACCACGCCGCCCGGCTCGACCTGCTCGTCGAGGGTGCGCGCGAACGCGACCCCGACGAGAAACGTGAGCACGAGCAGCAGCACCATGACGAGGGCCTGGGCGACAAGTCGGCGATGGGACGGTCTCGTGCGCCCGCCTCGTATGCGTGGTTCGAGCATGGCTACGGCTCGTAGTCGAGGGCGCCACGGGAGTAGAGATGGAATGCCGCGCTCTCGACGATCGACAAGCTCGCCAGCCAGCTCCTCGCGGTGGCCCTTTCCGCCACAGCGACGCGCGTCCAGCTCTCTGCGTGACGGTACTCCCGCGCAAGCTCTCCGATGGTGAAGGTCGACCCCAGCCGCTTTCTCAGCGCGTCCGTCACCGCTTCGAGCTCGTCGTGAAGTCCATCCTCCCTGAGCGGATCACGCGTCACCTCCTGAAATCGTCGGTAGCCGTCCTCCCAGTCGCGCCTGGCGCTCTCGACGTCGGCGGTCACGGCAGAGATGCTAGATGGAGCAACATCGATCCCGGGGCCAGCGTGGGTCGACCTCGGCGAGGATCCTCTCTCCGAGCACGTAGCCCGGGCGCGCGAGCGCGAACGCAGCGTGGGCGTGCAGGCACTTGAGACGACTCGGGGTGTGAGAGCCGGCGATCCCGAGCCCGAGCGACGCTCCGTCGTCACTTCCTCGACGTTGCCCTGCGAGCTCACCCCGGACGCGGCGTTGCTCTTCGCTGGCCAGCTCGAGCGAGACGGCGAGGTCGGGCTCGTCCGCGACCGCCTGACTCCAGCGCTCGACACCTCCCGACGCTTCGACGCGGGCGAGGGCGGCGACGAGCTGCGGACACGTGAGGTAGTAGGTCGTCGGGAACGGCTGGCCGCCCGGGTCGTAGGGGTCCTGCTCGGTTACTGCCGGGAGACCGAAGGGGCAGCGCACGGCGACGCGGCGGAGCGCGCGCGGCTGCCGGCCGAGCTGACGCGCGACGAGCGCTCGGTCATCCATCGCCCCGCACACTACGTTGAACCCGTCTCCATTCAGGAATGCCCTTCACGACGAACAGCTGCTCACCTGGCAATACGAACCCGATTCGTCTTGCCTCGCGCTGAGTCGCTTCCACGCTCGTGAAGTTGACGAGTCGTCTCTCCAGGCCGGCCTTCGCAATGCGCAGCCGCTCCACCTCCACCCGCCGCTCGGCGAGATCGCTTCGCGTCTCGACATACGAGGAGAGCGGCTGGTAGTAGAGATAGACGGAGAAGACGACGAACGCCGTCAGCCAGAGCAGCCGCAGTCGCCGCCGCGATCGCGTCTTCGACTTCGTGGGTCGCTTCGGACGACTCTTCGTCGAAACAGCTCGCGCCACCCCGCCACCTTCAACGCCGGCGCGCGAGCCCCTCCACGACGGCGTGCACGTGACTCACCGGTGCGATCGAGCATCTACGCCGTGTCCACCTTGATCACGTTGGTCGAGCCGGGGATGTTCACCGCCGTGCCCGCGGTGAGGACGATGCGGTCACCCACGTCCACGATGCCGGCTTGCCGCGCAGTCTCGATCGAACGACTCCAGAGATCGTCGACATCGCTCGACTCGGGAATCTCGAGTGGGGTGACCCCCCACTCGATCGCCATGTGCTGAAGCGAGGTCACGACATGGGTCAGGGCGACGACGGGCCTGCGCGGGCGCAGCCGTGCCACGGCGGACGCCGTGCGCCCCGTGAACGTGGGCACGAGAATCGCCTTTGCGCCCAGCGCCTCCGCGAGATCGCAGGCGGCGTTCGACATCGCGCGGCCGACGGTCGGCGACTCCGCCGCCCCTGGGAGCTGATGCCGGTACCCGAGGCTGGGCTCGACGGCAAGCGCGATCTGAACCATCGTCTCCACCGCCTCCACGGGGTACTCGCCGATGGCGGTCTCCGCAGAGAGCATCACTGCGGACGTGCCGTCGAGGATCGCGTTCGCGACGTCGGAAGCCTCCGCGCGAGTCGGCTCCGGGCGATGCACCATCGACTCCAGCATCTGCGTCGCCGTGATCGCCGGCTTTCCGCGCTCGAGGGCGGCGAGGATTATGCGCTTCTGCAAGAGCGGCACATCGGCCGCGCCGACCTCCACGCCGAGGTCACCACGCGCGATCATGACCGCGTCGGCCTCGTCGAGGATCTCCTCGATCGCGGCGACCGCCTCCTGGAGCTCGATCTTCGCAATCACCCACGCCTCCGAGCCGGCCAGCTCGAGCTTTGCGCGGAGCGCGGCCACGTCCGCCCGCGAGCGGACGAAGGACAAAGCGACGTAGTCGACGCCGAGCGCGAGCGCAAAGTCGAGATCCTCGAGGTCTTTCTCGGTGAGCGAGGGGACCGGCAGAGGCACGCCTGGGACGTTGACACCCTTGTGCGGCTCGACGATGCCGCCCGTGATGACTCTGCAAACAGCACGGTTTCCTTCGACCCGCTCGACCCGCAGTCTCACATGGCCGTCGTCTATGAGCACGTCCTGCTCCGGAGCGAGCACCGAGCCGAGAACAGCCGGTGCGACAGGGAGGTCGTCGGCGCGCGCCGAGTCCTCGTCGGCGACGACGATCGTGTCACCAACCTGGAGCTCGACCGGCTCGGAAAGCTCGCCGATCCGGAGCTTCGGTCCCTGGAGGTCAGCGATCAGCGCAAGTGGCCGTCCGACTGCCGCCTGCGCGTCGCGCACAAGCCGCGCGCTTCTGCCGTGATCGGCGTGCGCGCCGTGCGAGAAGTTGAGACGGGCACCGTCCATCCCCGCCTCGATCAGCTGCGAGATTCCCTGCTCGCCGGACGACGCGGGTCCGATCGTGGCGACGATCTTGGTTCGGCGATCGAAGGAGGCCATCGCGTCAGGCTACTAGTGCCGGAAGACGCTCAACCATGCGCCTGTGTCCGATCTCGGCCCCGTGGCCCTCCTTCATCGAGAGCGAGAACGTGAGAACGCGGACCAGCCCGGATACAGCGCGCCCGAACCGAGCTCCTCCTCGATCCTCAGAAGCTGGTTGTACTTTGCCACGCGGTCCGTGCGCGACGGTGCGCCGGTCTTGATCTGACCCGCGTTCACCGCCACCGCGAGGTCGGCGATCGTCGTGTCCTCCGTCTCGCCCGAGCGATGCGAGATCACCGTCGCGTACCCGGCCGCCTTCGCGACGTCGATCGTCTCCAGCGCCTCGGTGAGCGTCCCGATCTGATTCACCTTGACGAGAATCGCGTTCCCGACGCCCTCCGCGATTCCCCGCCGGAGGAACTCGTTGTTGGTCACGAAGAGGTCGTCGCCGACGAGCTGGACCGAGCCGCCCAGCCTCTCGGTCAGCGCCTGCCAGTCGCCCCAGGCGTTCTCGTCGAGGCCGTCCTCGACCGAGACGAGCGGATAGCGCTCTGCAAGCGAGGCGTAGAAGTCGATCATCGCGGAGGGCTCGAGCGTGCGCCCTTCACCCGGGAGCTCGTACCTGTCCTCGCGGAAGATCTCGCTCGCGGCCGGGTCGAGCGCAATTCCCACGCCTTCGCGATGCCCCGCTCGCTCGGCCGCTTCGAGGATCGCCTCGATCGCCTGCTCCGTGGACTCGAGGTCCGGCGCGAAGCCGCCCTCGTCCCCCACTCCGGTAGCAAGGCCACGCTTGTGGAGCACCGCCTTCAGGTGGTGGAAGACCTCGGTTCCCATACGCAGACCTTGCGCAAACGTCTCCGCGCCCGCGGGAACGACCATGAACTCCTGGAGGTCGAGACGGTTTTGGGCATGGGCACCGCCGTTGATCACGTTCATCAGCGGAACCGGGAGCGTGCGGGCGCCGTCCCCGCCGAGCCAGCGATAGAGCGGGAGGTCGGCTTCGGCTGCGGCGGCTTTCGCAGCTGCCAGCGAGCAGCCGAGGACGGCGTTCGCGCCGAGCCTCGACTTCCCGCGCGTTCCGTCCAAATCGATGAGGACGCGATCGAGTGCCGGCTGATCGGCGGCATCGAGGCCGGAAAGGGCCTCCGCCATCTCGCCGTTGACGTTGGACACCGCCTTCAGGACACCCATGCCGAGGTAGGCCGCCGGATCGCCGTCCCGGACCTCGACTGCTTCGTGCTCGCCGGTCGACGCGCCGGATGGGACGGCCGCCCGCCCGCAGGCGCCCGACGCGAGCCTGACCTCGACCTCGACCGTGGGGTTGCCGCGCGAGTCGAGAATCTGGCGGCCTCGCACATCGACGATCGCCATCACGTCAACTCCTCCTTCGCACGCTCGTAGTGCGCGTCTTGCGTGGCCAGGTCGAGACCCTGCCACTCGTCGCCCGCGGCCCCGGCAAGCTCTACGGCTCGCTCGACACGTTGACGAAAGCGGCGCGAGGCAGCGCGCAGCGCCAGCTCCGGATCGACGTTGAGACGCCGCGCCAGGTTCACGATCGTGAACAGGACGTCACCCACTTCGGAAAAGACCTCGGCGTCCGGCTCCGACTCTGGCTGCGGCTCTCCCGCTCGCTCGACCGCCCGAGCGAGCTCGTCGAGCTCTTCGCTCACTTTGCCGAGCGGCCCGGTCAGGTCGGGCCAGTCGAAGCCTGAGATCGCCGCACGCCGCTGCACCTTGCGCGCCTCGAGCAGCGCCGGCAGCGATGCGGGCACGTCGTGGAAGATCCCCTCCCGCCCTTCCTGCTCCGACTTGATCGCCTCCCAGCGCTCGCGCACCCGGCCAGGGGTCGAAGCCTCGGCTTCCCCGAAGACATGAGGGTGCCGGCGGACGAGCTTCTCGTGTACCCCGCGAGCGACGGATTCGAGGTCGCCCTTCCCACGCTCCTCTAGGAGCAGTGAGAGGAAGTACACCTGGAAAAGAAGGTCGCCGAGCTCACCGTGAAGACCCGCATCGTCACCCGACATGGCGGCGTCCGCCACCTCGTAGGCCTCGTCGAGCGTGTGCGGCACGATGGTGAGCGCTGTCTGCTCACGATCCCAGGGGCACTCGCGACGGAGCTGTCGGGTCAGCTCCTGGAGGTCGAGAAGCGCCTCCGCGAGGCTCACGGATCGAACCCTAGATGTTTGCCGCCGACCGAGCAGTCCTTTGCCGGCCTCAGTGATCGTCGAGGCGATCGCGCTTCTGGTCAGCGGCGCGGACGACTTCACACCCCGGCGAGTCCGCGACCTTGGGCTCCACATAAAGGGGTCTGCTGCACTTCGCGGTCGAATCCGCGCTAGCGGATTTCGATCTTGCGCTAGCTGGGATCGGTTTCGGTCTCGGTCGTCGTCGCGTCCGGAATGTCGGGCGGCTCGAAGCCGGTGGCGTAGCTGACCTTGCCGTCGTACTCGTCCTTCAAGTCCTCGACCCACGTCGTCATGAACGTCGTCCTCTTCTCCTGCAGAAGGGTGGCGCGGATCGACGCGCGCACCTTCGCAATGGGGGTCGTCGTTGCTTTCTTCACCGGTGTGAGCGCCTCGATGACGTGGTAGCCGTAGGTCGTCTTCACCGGCTTCGAGAGCGCACCTCGCTCAAGCTCGAAGGCAACTTTGTCGAACTCGGGCACGGTCTGGCCCCGCGTGATCGTCAGCTTCCCGCTGTTGTCCTTCGCGCTGGGGTCGTCGGAGTTCTCCTTTGCGAGCGCGGCGAAATCGCCGCCGCCCCTGAGAACGGCATAGATCCGGTCCGCCTCCACCTTGCTCTTCGGGAAGTCGACCTCGTCCCCGGACTTCTTCTCCGAGATCAGGATGTGACGGACGTCACGCGACTCCGGCGTCCCGTACTGCGCCTGGTTCTGCTGGTAGTAGGCGAGGATCTCGACCCCCTCCACCTTGACGTCCTTGGTCACGTCGTCGAACAACTTTTGAGAGAGGACGGACGTGCGCAGCGTGTCCCGCAAAGCCTCTTCGGTGAAGCCCTGTTCCTTCAGCGCCTTCAGAAACGCCGAGCGCTTCCCGTCGAAACGGGTCTTCAGGAACTCCTGGACCTCGTCATCCACGTCCTTCTCGGAAACCGTGATTCCACGGGCAGCGGCCTCCTTCTCGAACTCCTCACGCTGGACGAGGAACGTGACGTACTGCGTCTGAACGTTCTGGAACTCGGGCGTTCCGACCTTCGGAAACTCCTGTTTCTGCGCGGTATACGCCTTCTTCGCGCGCTCGATCAGCTCGTCGAGCTCGGCACGCGAGACCTCGGTGCCGTCGACCACGGCAACCGCCCCGTCCGGCACGCCACCGCCACCGCCACACGCAGTGGCAGCCAACGCGAGAGCGAGGCCGAGAGTTGCGAGGAGGAGACGCGGGCGTTTCATGCGGAGATCCTTATAGCCAAGGCGGTGTTAGGCAGACGTTGTGGACTGTTCGAGATCGGAACGGGAACGATTCGCCGGGCGGTTCTCAGGGGCCAAGAAAAAGGCCGCGGCTCAGGCGGCCAGACGAGCCTCGTGAGGGTGTCGAAGGTCGGCGGCCGCGAGGGCGACAGCTTCATCTCGCCGCAGCTCCAGCGCGAGCAGATTGAGGCCCTCGCCCGGCGCGAGGGCCTGGAGGTCTTCGACGTCGTGGAGGAGCTGGACGCCTCCGGCGGCGACGCGACGAGGCCGGGGTGGAACCGGGCGATCGAGGCCGTCGTCCGTGGGGACGTGCGCGGGATCGCCGTTTGGAACTTCGCGCGCTTCAGCCGGTCCGTCAAGGACGCGACCGTCGCCCTGGACAGGATCGAGTCGGCGGGGGGCAGGGTGTACTCGGCCACCGAGGACTTCGGGCCGGGCGCATCCGGGAAGATGATGCGGACGATCCTTCTGGCCGTGGCCGAGAACGAGCGGGAGCGGGCAGCCGAGGGGTTCCGGGCCGCGAAGCTGTCGGCGGTCGAGCGTGGCATCCACGTCTCGGGGCGCATCCCCCTAGGCTACGTGCGCGGGCCGGACAGGCGCCTCCGGGTGAACCCAGAAACGGCGCCCTTAGTCCAGGGCGCTTTCGAGAGGAAGGCGAGGGGGCTGTCGCACGAGGCCATTGCCCGGTGGGTGCGCGAGCAGGGCGAGGAGACGTTCTCGACCACGGGCGTCCGGTACATGCTGTCGACCACACGTACCTCGGCGAGGCCCGGGGCGGCGGGGCCGTCCGCGAGGACGCGCACCCCGCGCTGGTCTCCAGGGCCCTGTTCGCGAGGTGCCAGAGCCGCGGGCTCCAGTCCGAGAGGACGGGCCGCCTGGCGGGCCGGTACCTGCTCCTGGGCGTCGCCTCATGCGCGGGCTGCGGGCGGGGGCTGAGGCTCACCACGAGCGGAAAGGGCCGCGCCTTCTACGTCTGCCGCGGGCACGACTGCGCGGAGAGAGCATACGCGGGCGCGGACGCACTGGACTCGCACGTCCTACGCGTCATCGAGGAGCGCACGAACGCCGCCGACCCCTCCGCGTGGGTAGCGAGGCCGGGCGAGGACGACGCAGAGGTCGCCGAGGCCGAGCACGCGCTGGCCGAGGCCGAGGAGGACTTGGACTCCTTCCTGGCGGACACGACCCTCCGCCGGACGCTGGGCGCCGAGAGGCACGCCGAGGCGGCGGGCAACTACGTCGCCGTCGTGAACAAGTGCCAGGCGGACCTGGCCTCGGCCCGCGAGCGGACGTCCGGCAGCTTCGAGCTCGTCGGGCGGCTGTGGAACACGGAGTGGGGCCACCCGGAGCGGAAGGAATGGGTCGAGCGGATGGTCGAGCGGTGCCCCGTCCGGAGGGGCCGGGAGCCGCTCTCTGAGAGGGCAGAGGTCGAGCTGCCCTAGCGGCCGAGGCTGGTTTCGGCACACGGGTCACAGTTCCGTCCGAATCCGTGATTCCGCGACCGCCGGCCTGTCACGCCGGAGGTCGCGGGTTCGAGTCCCGTCGCTCCCGCTCTCGAAAATCTCCTGCAATCAGGAACTTCTGTTGTCGAACACGACACCAGAGCGGCATCCCGTGGTCCACTCGTGGCCCGGGCCGGAGACGAAAAATACCTGCAAATCGCGCTTTGCGGTCGCCGCTTGTACGCCGGTCTCACAAGCACAACCAGGTCGTCGGGCAGGTGACCGCCGGCTGGCCACGCCGGTGGCTTTTGAGTTGCCGCGTCGCGAACCCGCCGACCTGTTTGGCGTGGCCACGACCGCCGGGCAGCAGTTGATCCGTGCGCTTCGCCGACCTCAGCGAACGCGTAACCGGCGTAGACGGCAGCGCTCCCGCACGACACACGGCAGCTCGAGTGCGCGCATGGCCGGGAAAGCGCCGTGAGGAATGCGCCTTCGTTTGTCAGCGAAGGCGTTGATCAGGTCGGGGCCGTTGTCGTAGTGCTCGCGCACGTCGTGGTCGTCGATTGCCTGCTCTGCGAGCGTGCCGTTGCGAACGAGGGCGTCGATCGCAGCTGTTGCGGCGTCGGCGGTGCGGAAGAGTGGCTCGCCGTCGATATCGCAGATGACGCGGCCGTCAGCCTCGACGACTGGGTTGGGTCGGATCACTTGCAGGTCGAGCACGAGCCCGCCGGGCTTGACTGCTTCGATCATCTGGCCCAGGACGTACACGACGTCCTCGGGATCGACTCATCAGAGCGACCAGGAGAAGACGACCAGGTCGAACGAGTGCGGTTCGAGCTCGATCAACTTTCCTGATGCGACCCGGTAGGTCGCGCGTTCGGCCAGCTCGTCGGGCAGGGAGCGCCTCGCGCGCTCGACCGCGTCGGCGTCGGGGTCGAACGCGAACACGCTGGCGGCGTCGCGGGCGATGCCGAGCGTCAGTCGGCCGTCGCCACAGCCGAGCTCGAGCACCCGCTGGCCGCTGAAGTCGGCCAGCCGACGCAGCGCCGCAATGTGTGCGCCCTCCGGGTCGAGCAGCTCGGTCACGGGTTCGCACTCATTGGCTCGGCTTGTACGCCTTCAGGGTCGTTCCGCGGGCACCGTACTTCTGCGCCTTGCGACGTGTGTCCTCGAAGGTCGAGCGGGCGTAGGTGTCGACGAGCTGGCCGGTCTCGATCCGCTCGAACCCGTGATGCTCGAGGAGCTTGGCGTACGCTGCTTCCAGCAGCGCTCCGGCAATTCAACCGGTCCAGAGGTCGATGCTGCGGCGGCCTTCCGCGCTGACGGGGTTCTGGATCGTCACGTCCGCGATCTGGATCCGCCCGCCCGGTGCGAGCACGCGGGAGAGCTCGGCGAAGACCGCATCTTTGTCGGGGATCAGGTCGATGACGCCGTTGGAGATCACGACGTCGAAGCTCGCATCGGTGAACGGCAGCCGCTCCGCCTCCGACTCGACAAACTCGACATTCGTCGCGCCCATTTCTGCGGCGGCGCTGCGCGCCTTGGCGAGCATCTGCGGCGTCATGTCGATCCCGGTGACGTGTCCCTGTTCGCCGACCATCTGAGCGGCGACGAGCGAGTCGGTGCCGGCGCCGGAGCCGAGGTCGAGCACGCGCTCGCCCAGTGCGAGTCGCCCCATCTGCCAGGGGTTGGCGACGCCGGCGAACGACTCGACGGCGGCGTCGGGGACGTTCGCGAGCTCGGGCGGGTAGTCGAGGTCTTCGGCCCAGGCGCGGCCGGTCGGGAAGATGAACTCGCGCTCGGGTTCCTCGGAAACGGAGGCGTAGGTTTTCTTGATCTCGCTCTTCAGCAGCTCGAGATCAATCTCCACATCGATGGCCATTTAGCTTTCCTCTCAGTAGCTGAAGACGGTAGCATCGACGCCGCCGATCCATTCCCAGAGCGGCGTTGCACCGGCCAGGCGCGCGTTCGCGACCAGGCCGCCCTCGTCCAGCTTGCGGGCGCTGAAGCAGATCGGGCAGACAAGCAGCTCGCCGCCGCCCTCAGTGAACTGATGGAACAGCCGCTCGAGCGGCGGACAACCGTCGCAGGCGACGCCTTCGGCCTGACCGGGCAGCCCGAGCCGCACTGCTTCTTTCGTCAAGAACATCGCCACCTGCTTGCCCTGCTCGAGCGCGGCACCGCCGACGAGAAAGGCAACAGTTACCCGCTCGGCATCCTCCAGCCCGGTCGCCAGATTGATGACAACTTTTCTCTTGTCAGCCATCACTCACTCCGCCAGCGCCAGTCAGGACGCGATCTACATCGAGGTCTGGCCGCCGCACGACGAGCTGGGACACCTCGCAGGGCTCGGCGCCAAGGCGCGGCTGCTCGCCCCCGAGAAGCCTGTGATCCTGGCCGCGTACCTCGTCCTCAACCAGGTGCTCGTCCGCGTCGGAGACCCCGAGCTGACGAACCGCCTAGAGCGTGCGCTTCAGGAAGACGGCACCTGCTGGATGGGTGGGACGACCTGGCGTGGTGAACGTCTCCTTCGCATTTCCGTCTCGAACTGGTCGACGACACCCGACGACGTCGACCGTGTGATCGCTGCGATCGGCCGTCTCAGGTCGGAGCTCATCGCGGTCTAACTGTTCTGGAAGCGACGCGGGTACCAGGTGATGCGCACCATCTTCCTGAGAGTCATGACGCGTCGACGGGGCTCTCCGTCCGAACCCTCCAGACCGCGCGACGATCAGATCTTCGGGACATGGGACCCATGCCGAGTGTCCGTCGGGTGTGAAGCGTGCTCCTGCTTGAAAGGCCTAGCAAGACGTGGGCATGGGCGCGTTCAACGCGTCCATCGAAGGCAAAAGTTGGGCAAAGGTTCAGCCCGCCTATCACAGCGGTAAGAACGGAAAAGCGCCGTTTCCGGGTCTTTTTCAGTAGCGGGGGCGGGCGATGGACCCATTAGCGACCGCGGGTGTTGGCCGAGTGGGCCGCCCGTTGGCCTCGATGAGGATGGTCAGTACTCCTCGCTCTGCACTTCCTCGACGATCCGCGCGTGCGGACTCCCGACCAGGGCTGGCGCTGCACGCCCCGATCCCCACAGATCCCGCAGCGAGGCGCGAAAGGCCTCGGCCTCGCTCGAGCTATCGAACTCGAGGTCGATCTTGACGTAGTTGGGATCGTCGACCGGTCGGAACACTCTATAGCGGCGCACCCCAGACTCCGCCCGGCGCGCAGGATCGGCGTCGAAGGCCCTCTTCCAGACGTCGAAGTCGCTGATCGCATGTTCGATCTGCAGGACTGGCATGTCTCTCCTTTCGCTACTCTGTAGGAGTAATGAATTCCCGGATACGATAGCGAAATGACCGAGCGTGTCAAGTCCACGCGGCGCTATCACTCTCCGCGACGTCGCCAGCAGGCGGCCGCAACGCGCGGGCAAGTCCTACAAGCTGCGCAGCGGCTGTTCGAGCAACACGGGTACACGGCGACGTCGATGGCGGCGATTGCTTCGGAAGCCGGGGTTTCGGTCAAGACCGTTTACCTGGCGTTTGAGACGAAGAGCGGGCTCTTACGCGCGCTGTGGCATCTGCTCCTACGCGGTGACGAGGAGGCCGTTCCGGTCGGCGCGCGGCCTTGGTTTCAAGCGGTTCTAGATGAGCCGGACCCGGCGCGCCAGCTGCGTCTCAACGTGCGCAACGCCAAGTTGGTCAGATCCCGAATCGGGCCGCTACTCGAGGTGATCAGCAGCGCGGCCGCGCACCACGCGGAGATCGACGCGCTCTGGACCCGCATTCAGACTGAGTTCTACGACAACCAACGTTCGGTCGTTGAAGCTCTGCACCGAAAGCGGGCGCTGAAACCCGGGCTCGGAGTCGCCCGCGCCACGGACATCCTCTGGACGCTCAATCATCCCAACCTGTACCGACTTCTTGTCACCGACCGCGGCTGGACGGCCGATCAGCACGAGAAGTGGCTGGCAGACCTGCTTTGCTCAGAGCTTCTTGGGAACGGGCACCGGTTGGCAGGCCAACACCGGGGCCGGCCGTCGCGGGTTCATAGCGTACTCCCTCCTCCGGGCAAGAAAAAACCCCCGCAATAGCAGGGTTTCATAAGGAATGAGTAGCGGGGGCCGGATTTGAACCTGCGACCTCCGGGTTATGCGATCTGAGGTTCTGAGCGGAGCGCGCTCGCCTGTTCCAATGATCGAAAGTGTCCCTTGAGGCTCCAGGGGCCAGGCGGCGGCGGACAGGAGAAACCGCGGGCGGATGACAGCCGGGCCGGGGGCGCACGCGACGCGATCGACCTCGGCCTCGCCGCCGAGTCTGGCGGCGCGACCTAGAAAAACCGAGGGAGCGTCTACACGGGCTGTCCAACCCGCTGCGCCTCGACTATAGCATCGGGCAGCTCCAGCGCGGCCTCGAGGGTTTCCACTCGGAGCGACACCTCGCGCTTCTCGGTCGAGTAGACCACCGTCGGCACGACGACCCTCAGAGCCTGGAACTCCGCCGATCCGAGGATGAGCGGACCCACGGTCGCCCGCCCTCCACGGTAGACGAGGTAGTCCGCGCCGAGTCGCGCAAGCTTCAACTTCGCCTCTTGAAGCGCGAACAGGTTCTGGACGGGCTCGGGCACCGGCCCGTAGCGATCCTCGGTAACGGTGACAAGCTCGCGCAGCTCGTCCTCGTCCTCGACGAGCGCGATCCGGCGGTGCAGGTCGATCTTGAGCGCCTCGGCCGCGACGTACGAGGCCGGAACGTACGCGTCCACCCGTGCGTCGACCCGGACTGGCCGCACGGCGACGCGACGCTCCCCGGAGAGCTCTGCGACCGCCTCGTTCAGCATCTCGACATAGAGCTCGAAGCCCAGCGCTGCGACGTGTCCGGACTGCTCGGCGCCGAGAAGGTCACCCGCACCGCGAATCTCCAGGTCGCGCATGGCGATCTGGAACCCGGCCCCGAGCTCCGTGTGGTCGGCGAGCGTCGCCAGGCGAGCCCTCGCTTCGGGGCTGAGCTCCGACGCCTCCGGATAGAAGAGATAGGCGTACGCGTGCACGTCCGAGCGTCCGACGCGGCCACGAATCTGGTAGAGCTGAGCAAGTCCGAGCGCGTCGGCGCGCTCCACGATCAGGGTGTTCGCCTGCGGGATGTCGATCCCTGATTCGATGATCGTGGTCGAGACGAGCACGTCTGCGTCACCGGCGAGAAACGCGTGCATCCGCTCCTCGAGGTCGCGCTCGGCCATCTGGCCGTGGGCGACGAGGATACGAAGGCCAGGGCAGAGCTGCTGCAGCTTCTCGGCCGCCTCGTCGATCGACTCCACGCGGTTGTGGAGATAGAAGGACTGACCGCCGCGAGCGTGCTCTCGCTCGAACGCCGTTCTGACGAGCTCCTCGTCGTACTCGCCCACCGTCGTCCGGATCGGATGCCGGCCGACGGGAGGTGTCTCGATGATCGAGATGTCGCGCAGACCCGAGAGCGACATGTGCAACGTCCGCGGGATCGGCGTGGCCGAGAGCGCCAGCACGTCGACCTCGAGCCGAAGCGAGCGCAAGAGCTCTTTCTGCGCGACGCCGAAGCGCTGCTCCTCGTCGAGAATGACGAGCCCGAGCTCCTTCGGGATCACATCCCGGGAAAGCACGCGGTGTGTTCCGATCAGCACCTCCACCTTTCCCTCGCGAAACTCGTCCAACACCTGCTTCTGGTCCCTGCGAGAACGGAAACGCGAAACCATCTCCACGCGCACCGGGAAGTCGCGGTAGCGCTCGCGGAAGGTGTTCCAATGCTGCTCGGCGAGGATGGTCGTCGGGCAGAGAATGAGCGTCTGCTTTCCGTTCAGCGCCACCGCGAAGGCGGCCCGAACCGCCACCTCGGTCTTGCCGAAGCCGACGTCCCCGCAGACAAGCCGGTCCATCGGCCTCGGCGCCTCGAGGTCTTCCTTGACCGCTTCGATCGCCTGGAGCTGGTCGTCGGTCTCCCGGTAGGGGAAGGACGCCTCCAGCCGCTCGAGCCAGTCCTGGCTCACGTCGAAAGCGACCCCGGACGATTGCTGGCGGCGGGCGTAGAGGGCGAGGAGCTCACCGGCGAGCTCGCGCACGGATTCGCGCGCGCGGCTCTTCAGGTTCTGCCAGGCCTTGCCGCCGAGCTTCGAGAGCGCCGGGGCGCCGGCGTCCGCGCCGATGTAGCGGCTGACCTTCGGTAGCTGCTCGTGCGGGACATACAGGCGGTCGTCGCCACGGAAGGCGAGGTACAGATAGTCGCGGGTGACGTCGGCGACCTCTTTCGTCTCGAAGCCGAGGAGGCGCCCGACGCCGTGATCCTCGTGCACCACGTAGTCACCGGTACGCAGGTCCGCAAAGGACTGGAGCGCCCGTCCGAGGCGCGCATCCGCCCGCGGCGGCCGTTTGCGAAAGACCTGCACGTCGGGGAGGAGCGCGACCCCGAGGTCTCGCCAGACGAAGCCACGGCGCGCAGGGCTGATGACGAACTGCAGCGTGGGATCAGTGGGCAGCGAGCCGCCCTCTTCGACGACATCCGCGTCGACCTTCCGCAGCAGTCGTTGGGTGCGAAGCGCTTCGCCCCGATGCGGGAAGGCAACGAGCACGCGCCGACCCTGCCGCAGCATTCCGGCGAGCTCGTTCTCGGCCTCGGCGAGCCCGCGGGCGGCGATGGCCGGACGCTGCGCCTCGAAGGAGTGGGCTTGAGCGTGCGGGAACGGATCGAGCCTTGCGGCATTCTCCAGCCGCAGCGGCTCGAGACCCTCCTCGTCCCAGAAGCGCCGCACGTCTTCGGGCTGCCAGACGAGATCTGGCGGTTGCTCCAGCGGTGGGACGACGTCCTCGGGCACGACCGACGGCTCGTCGTCGAGCGCAAGGTCGACAAGATCCTGCCGCCGCTCGGCGGCCGGGTAGATCACCGCTCGAGTCACGGGGTGCAACGCACGCTGGGTGAACGGCGAGAACGCTCGGATCTGCTCGATGTCGTCTCCGAAGAACTCGATGCGAATCGGCTCGCGTCCCGTGCTCGGAAACACATCGACGAGTCCTCCGCGCACCGCGATCTGGCCTCGCTCGTCGACCCGTTCCGCACGCTCGTACCCAGAAAGCGCGAGCATCTCTACGAGCTGATCGAGGCCGATCTCGTCGTCCACGCCGATTTCGATCAGGGCCGGTCGCGCGTGCTCGGGCGGGAGGCTATCCGCAAGTGCTCTCGCGGAGGCACACACGAGCCCCCCGCGAGCGAGGACGGTTAGTGCCCGTGCGCGTTCTCCGACGAGGTGCGCCGGCGGGTCGAGGCCAGAGTCGAGGTGAACTCCGCGGCTCGGAAGAAGGGCGACCTCGGCCGGATCGACGTACCAGGAGACGGCTTCGGCCGCATCTCGCGCCTGCTCGTCTTCGGGAAAGAGGCAGAGGAGTTGGCGCGCCAGGGTTACGTGGAGCGCGGCGAGCAAAAGAGGGAGCGCCGGCTCCGACACCCGCGCGGCGGCCGGAAAGTCGCCCGCGAACGCACGAAGACTCTCGCTTTCGGCGAGCTCGACAACGAGTCCGTGAAGCGGGGTAGGCGACTGGTCCATGCGGCGAGCGGGAACCGCGTTCCGTGCGGCCATCGTAACCTCGGAGCCCACGTTATCCCGACGCATTCCGGTTCATCCACACCAGAGGCTCCTCGTCGCCCACAAATCCGTGACGGTGGTAGAAGGCGACGCTCTCGTCGCTCGGCCAGACGATCAGGAGCTCGACGTCCTGCTCTGCGGCCCAGGTCTTCGCCGCCTCCAGAACACGACCGCCCAAGCCGAGTCCGCGAAATGTGGGAGTCGTGTACACGTTGGTCAGATACCCGATCCATCGTGGCGCCGGCGTCGGTCGCGGGATCTTGTCGACGAGGCCGATGAACGCGTGCGAGACGATCTCGCCAGCGATCTCGGCGACCCAGACCGTCCACCGTCCGTGCTTCAGCCCGGAGCCGACGATCTCCTCGAAGGTGGCGCTGAAACCGGGACGTGGGGATGAGATCGGGCCGTCCTCGAGGGTGAACTCGTAGCGGAGGCGAGCAAGCGCGGGCACGTCTCGATCCGTCGCCTTGCGGATCCGTGGCGCCTCCATTTCGGCAACGTACTCGGGACGCCCTCGGCTCGTAAGGCCGACAGCGAACGACCCTTCCGAAGCTCTCAACCCAAGCCCCAACCGCCCCCAAGGGCACTCCCGTGTCCCTACTGACACGCTATCCGCGATCCCGTCACGTCTGGTTAACGAAAGTGCGCCAAGAGCGCGTCAGTTGAACCGCTGCTGCGTCGCCTCGAGACCTTCGACCAGCACGCTCTCTACCGCATCGGCTGCCCGCGAGACGATCGTGTCCGCGTCGTCTTCGACCGCGAACGGAGAGAGCACGTAGTCCGCGACCGGCCGCTGATCCCCGCGCCTCGGCCGGCCCACGCCGACCCGCAACCGCAAGAACTCCGGCGTACCCAGAACCTGTGCGATCGAACGCAGGCCGTTGTGCCCAGCAAGTCCTCCACCCGCTCGGGCTTGCAGTCGACCCGCGTCCAGGTCGACATCGTCGTGGACGACGAGCACATCCTTCGGGGGGAGCTTGAAGAAGCGGGCCGCGGCTGCGATCGATCGGCCCGAGTCGTTCATGTACGTCTCAGGCTCCAGTAGCGCTATGCGCGAGCCACCGATCCGCGTTTCGGCGAGGCGCCCGCTGAACTTCGAGCGAAACGAGCCGTCGTGACGACGAGCAAGCTCGTCGACGACCATCCAGCCGACGTTGTGCCGATCGTCGGCATGGTCGCGGCCGGGATTCCCGAGACCCGCGATCAGCAGGTCGAGCGTCGAGGCTGACATGCCCCGACGGAAGAGGCGCACGCGCTACCCCTCGTCGTCGGAAGGAGAGTCCGAAGCCTCGTCGGCCTCGTCCCCTTCTTCGGCGCCCTCTTCGGGCTCCTCGCCCTCTTCCAGGGCTTCGGCCTCGGCGGCAGCGGCCGCTTCGGCCTCTTCGAGCTCGGCGAACCCGCGCGACATCGCGACGGTCACGATGACCGTCTCGTGCGGATCGTCCAGCAAGGTGACTCCAGCGGGAACCGAGATGTCCTCGAGGCGCAGGATGTCGCCGATGTCCATGGCGGTGACGTCGACGTCGATGTGCTCGGGAACGTCCATCGGGAGTGCTTCGACCTGAAGCTCGCGCGAGACCAGTGAGACGACGCCGCCCGCTTTCGCGCCGACGGCCTCGCCGACCAGCTGGACGACGACCGATGCCTGGATCGGCTGGTCGAGTCGCACCTCGCGGAGATCGATGTGGGAGATCTTTCCACGCACCGGATCCTGCTGGTACTCAGCGAGGATCGACGGGTGAACAGTCGTCTGGCCCTCGAGGACGACGTCGAGGATCGCATGCATGCCCGACGGCCCGGTCATCGCGGTCCGCAGGTCCCTCTCAAGGACGGAGATCGCACGAGCGTGGCCCTTGCCGTACAGAACGCCGGGCACGATCCCCTGCTTGCGCAGGCGCCGAGTGTGGCGCGAGCCGCGCTCCTCGCGTTCCTGTAC
The DNA here is from genome assembly GCA_030857225.1 of Actinomycetota bacterium. Lineage (GTDB taxonomy): Bacteria > Actinomycetota > Thermoleophilia > Gaiellales > Gaiellaceae > GMQP-bins7. The sequence continues at coordinate 8,380 of JALZOK010000036.1, read as the reverse complement.
CTCGAGCTTGAATCGGTCTCCGGACATCGGCGGTGGATTGTAGCGGCGTGGCTACGGACGAAGAACGTAGAAACGCCAGAAGTCGTTCTCGATCGGGGCGATCTCGACGCTGCCGAAGCCGGCCGCGTGCGCGTAGCGCTCCAGCGTCTGAGCGCGCATAACGGTTCCGGTCCCCGCCGCGTTCTCCCCGATCATTCCCACCGGCAGGCAGTGCAGGACGCTGAATCCGTAGTAGAGGCGCTCGAGTTCGTCGTCCGCGGCGCCGAAAGCCTCGGCTGTGAGCTCGTCGCCAACGAGCACGCAGCCACCTTCGCTCAACAGATCGCCGGCCGCCCGCAGGACGGCGACCGGATACGACATGTCGTGGACGGCCTCGAAGATCGTGACGAGGTCGTACCGGGCACGAAGCTGAGGATCGGCGGCGTCGCGTACGTGAAACTCGACGCGATCCTCGACTCCGGTCCCGGCGAGGTACGCGCGTGCCTGCTCGATCGACGGAGCATCGAGATCGACCCCGTCGACGCTGACCTTCGGATACCCCTTCGCAATAGCAACGCTCGAGACGCCGCCGCCGCAGGCGAGATCGGCCACGCGCGCGGGCGGGTCGGCGCGCAGGCGCGCGTCGACAGCGGAGAGCGCCGGCAACCACTCCTGGGCAAGCAGCTGGACGAACATCGGACGTGTGAAAGCCGCCTGCGCCTGATAGAGGTCGGTCCCGTAGTCGCCGTACGGGACTCCTTCGCCGGTCCGGTACGCCTCGACGAGCGCGTCGATCGGACGCACGCACCCGAGCAGGAACTGCGCAAAAGGGGCTACGTGGTTGAGGCTGTCCTCATCGAGCAACGCCTCCTCGTGCCCGGCCGGGAGCGTGAATCGCCACTCGTCGCCGTCACTCTCCCTCTCCGCTTCGAGAATCCCTGTCGTCACCTGTTGTTCCAGCCACTCGCGCGCGTATCGCTCGTTGATCGCCGCGGCCTGCGCAAGCTGCGCACACGTCACTGCGCCGCCTTCGGAGAGAACGCGGTAGAGCCCGAGCCTCACACCCAAGTAGACACCGGCGAGATCGAACGCACCGACGGTAGCGGTGAACAACCGCTCGACGAGGGCGTCGCGGCGCTCCGTCGCGGACTCCGCCATGGCTAGAAGAGCTGGTTCTCGCCGCCGAAGATCGCCGAGACCGACTCGTCGGCGAAGACGTTCATGATCGTCTCGGCGAGGAGCCCGGAGACGGTGAGTACGGTCAGGTTGTCGGGCCGTATGCGCGGATCGATCGGCACGGTATCCGTCACGAGAATCCCGTTGATGTCGCTGTCGGCGAAGCGGTGAAGCGCGCCGTCGCAGAACAGTCCGTGGGTGGCGAACACCCACACGTCCTTTGCGCCTCGTTCCTTGAGCGCCGCGACGTTCGCGAGCAGCGTCCCCCCGGTCATGATCACGTCGTCCCCGACGATGACCGTCTTGTCGCGCACACGGCCCGTGACCTCCGTCACCGAAACCTGCTCGTGGGCCGGGCGCGTCTTGTGGATGATCGCGAAGTCGGCGTCGATCATCTCCGCAAACCGCACCGCCAGGCGCGCGCGGCCGGCATCGGGCGAGACCGACACGACACCCGAGCCTGTGAGCCCGAGATCGCGGAAGTGGCGGGCAAAGAGCGGCAGCGCGGTCATGTGATCCACGGGGATCGTGAAGAACCCCTGGATCTGGCCGGCGTGGAGATCCATCGTGAGCACGCGGTCGGCGCCGGCGAGCTGGAGCATGTCCGCCACGAGCCGCGCCGAGATGGGCTCCCTCGGCCTCGCCTTCCGGTCCTGCCGCGCGTAGGGGTAGAGCGGGATGACTGCGGTGATCCGCTTCGCGGACGCAAGCCTCGCTCCCTGGATCATGAACACGAGCTCCATGAGATTGCGGTCGACCGGCTCGCAGCCGGTCTGCAGGATGAAGACATCGGCGCCGCGGATGGACTCGCCGTATCGACAATACGTCTCGCCGTTCGCAAAGGTCGTAAGCTCGATCTCGCCCAGCTCGACGTCGAGTTGCTCCGCGATCTTCGAGGCCAGCTCGGGGTGCGAGCGGCCCGCGAACACCATGAGCCGCTTCTGCGGGGTCAGCGGGATCGCGTGACCGGCGCTCATCTCGGTGCGCGGTACGTCGACCTCGAGGCCGGGAAGCGTCTGCTCAATCGTCCCTGTTTCCACCGCGTCCTTCCTTCGTCACCTGCCGCGCGCGCGCGATCGCGAGCGCGTTCGGAGGCACATCTTCCGTGATGACGGATCCGGCTGCAGTCCATGCGTGATCGCCGATCGTGACGGGAGCGACGAAGGCATTGTCGACGCCGGTCCTGACGTTGCGCCCGATCACCGTACGTTGCTTCACGCGCGTGTGCTCCTGGTTCGCTGTGATGTTCCCTGCGGCGATGTTCGAGTCCTCACCGACGTCCGCGTCTCCGATGTAGGACAGGTGCGGCACCTTCGCGCGCTCGCCGATGTGTGAGTTCTTGATCTCCACGAACGTGCCAGCCTTCGAGTTCGCCTCGAGAACCGTGCCGGGACGAAGGTAACAAAACGGCCCCACGAGAGCCCCCTCGCCGACGATCGCGTCGCGGAGAACCGCGTGCGGTCCGACCTCGGCACGCGCGGCAACGCGCGACGCGCCCTGAACCACCGAAAACGGGTGGATTACCGCATCGGGCTCGAGCACGGCATCGGCGTCGATCCACGTCGTCGACGGGTCGACGATCGCCACGCCCGCGAGCATGTGCGCCTCGTTGATCCGGTCGCGTAGCGTCGCGGCGGCGACCGCGAGCTCCGACCGCGTATTGACCCCTTCGGTCTCCATCGATCCTCCTCCCTTGTGCACCGCGACCCGTTTGCCCTCGGCGACGAGGAGCGAGACGGTGTCGGTGAGGTAGAGCTCACCTTGAGCATTCTTCGGCTTCAGACGTTCGAGGACCGGCCACAGGTTCTCGGCACGGAAGACGTAGATCGAGGAGTTGACCTCCCGTATCGCCAGCTCCTCGGGGCTGGCGTCGGCGGCTTCGATGATTGCCACCAGCGTTCCTGATCCGTTTCGGACGACCCTGCCGTACTCGCGAGGGTCGCCCGGCTCGAACGAAAGAACGGTTGCCGCTGAGTCCTCGCGGCGGTGGGTATCGAGGAGATCTCGGAGTAGCGCGGAGGTCAGGAGGGGTGTGTCGCCGGAAAGCACGAGAACCTCCTCGACGCCTTCGAGTGCGGCTTGCGCGCTTCGCACCGCGTCTCCCGTTCCGAGCGGTGTCTCCTGCACCGCCACGTCGACGCCTTCGAAAGCGTCTGAGGTGGAGGGCGCGGCGACGACGACGAGCGGGTCGGCATCGACCTCGCGCGCGGTGCACAGAACCCAGTCCACCATCCGCCGACCGAGTAGAGGGTGCAAGTGCTTCGGAGTCGCGGAGCGCATGCGCGTGCCGAGACCCGCCGCCATCACGACCGCACCGAGCCTCGGCTTGTCCTTCTGGGGCATCGTGGCTGGGGCGCCAGGATTCGAACCTGGGATCACGGGACCAAAACCCGTTGCCTTACCGCTTGGCCACGCCCCAGAGCCCGTCCATCTTGCCAGTGCGGTCGGGGCTCATCGCTGCTCGACCGGGCGAACCACCCAGGTTTGATTTGTTCCCGCAAGCAAAGAGGCTGCGCGTTCGGCGCTCTTCACGTCGTCGAAGAGCCCGTACACGGTCGGGCCAGCGCCCGTCACGTCGGCGCGGAAGGCGCCGAGCGCTTGCAGGGCTCCTGCCAGGGAAGACGACGCGAGATCGTTTCCCGGAAGCTTCCCCAGGTCCCTGGATTCCGTTACGGCCTCGAGCGAATCGAGCAGAAGCGATCTCCGCTGCTCGAATCCGCGGGCGCCACCTCTTTCGTCGAACTGACGGTAGATCGAGGCAGTCGAGTCCTTGCCCGTTCCCTCCGGGAGGACGAGCAGCGCCGCATAGTCGGTCGGCAGATCGAGCGGTGCAAGATCGGATCCGTCACCCGTTCCGAGCTGCGGCCCTGCGCTCAGAAAAAAGGGCACGTCCGCGCCGACCATGGCCGCGAGGGCATGGAGCTCTTCGTCCCGGAGAGGTGTCACGAGCGACGAGTTCGCCAGCTCGAGCGCGACGGCGGCATCCGAGCTTCCTCCTCCGAGTCCGGCTGCGACGGGGATTCGCTTATCGATCTGCACGCGCCAATTCGGTGCGACACCGGCGGCCTCTGCGAGTCGGACGAGCGCGCCAAGCACGATCGTGTCCTGCGGAAAACCCTCGACGACCAAGGCATCGGCCTGTGTGAGCTCGACATGGTCGGAGAGGTCGACTGCTTGCAAGACCGTCGCGACCTCGTGTTTGCCGTCCGGGCGAGGGGGACCCACGACCAATGCGAGATTGAGCTTCGCGGGCGCAGGCCGTCGCGTCATCGAAGCGCGTCGGCGAGGGCGACGAAGTCGTGGGGCGCGAGCTCCTCGGCACGGGCTCCCGGCGGCCTGCCGATCTCGGCGAGCGCCTGCTCGGCTTCGATGCGGCTTGCGAGTCCGACGAGCGCGAGCGAGTTCGCCAGTGTCTTTCTCCGATGCGCGAACGCGGCATTCACGACGGGTCGCGCCAAATCGAGCGAAGGGCTGTCGAACCGCTCGAACGCGACCAGCGCCGACTCGACGCCCGGGCGGGGCTTGAAGACCGTCGGCGAGACCGCGTGGAAGCCAGTCTTGCGCGTCCGGAGCTGAACGAGAACGGAGACCGCCCCGTAGGCCTTCGTCCGCGGCGACGCGAAGAACCGCTCGGCAACCTCTCGCTGCACCATCACGCACCAGCGCTCCAGGGACGGGATCCCGTCGAGGCTCTCCACGATGAGCGGCGTTGCGATGTTGTAGGGGAGATTCGCGACGAGCTTCGTCGGCTGCGGCGCGAGCTCAGCGAGGTCGAGTGAGAGCGCGTCGCCAAGAAGAAGCCGCACATTGTCTCTGCCCCCGAGCATGGATCGGAGTGGCTCCTCGAGGGAGCGGTCGAGCTCGATCGCATGGACGGTCGCGACCCGGTCTGCGAGGTAGCGCGTCAAGACCCCGAGGCCGGGTCCGACCTCGAGCACGACATCCTCCGGGTCGAGAGCGGCGAGCCGGCGGATCACGCCGAGGATGTTCTCGTCGACGAGGAAGTGCTGGCCGAGCCGCTTCTTGGGCGCGACCATCACGCGAGCCGGAAGGCAGCGGCCGCGTTCGCGTGCGTGGCGGCCGCCAGCTCGTCCTGCTCCTCGCCGCGAACGTCCGCGAGCGTCGCGATCGTATGGACGAGGTGAGCTGGCTCGTTGGGGTGCCCGCGCACCGGTTGCGGTGAGAGGTACGGGCTGTCTGTCTCCACGAGCATCCGGTTCTGCGGTACCGCCGCGGCGGCAGCACGGAGATCATCTGCTTTGGAGTACGTCACGTTCCCCGCGAAGGAGACGTAGTACCCGCGCTCGAGAGCTGCCGGTAGCAGGTCGGGTGAGGAGAAGCAGTGGAGGATCACCGTGCCACCGAAGCCTTCCAGCACCGACGCGGTGTCCGCTGCCGCTTCGCGGCTGTGGATGACGACTGGAAGCCCGAGCTCGTCCGCCAGCGCGAGCTGCGCGTCGAACAGCCAGCGCTGCTCGGACGGGCTCGCGTAGAGCTTCACGTTGTCGAGACCGGTCTCACCGACGGCGACCGCCTTGCGGTGCGAGAGAAGCTCGCGCAACTCGTCGAGGCGACCCGCCTCCCTTGTCGCGGCCTGGTGGGGATCGATGCCGAGCGCGGCGAAGACGCCATCGTGCTCGTCAGCTAGCGCTAGAGCAGCGTGGCAGGAGTCGATTCCGGTGCCGATCGTGACGACTCGGGTCACCCCCGCCCGAGTGGCGCGCTTCACAATCGCGTTTGGCTCTTCGCACGCGTCGAGGTGCGCGTGCGAGTCGGTCACGCCGCGTCGCCGCGGTCGGCATCGTCTTCCATCCGCTTCAGCTCTTCGGCGACGACGACGTCCGCGTCGAGCTTCACGAAGAGCGGGGACGGCTCGAGCAATGTCTGCCCAGGAGTGAGCTCGCTCGGCTCCCAGCGACCCATCCAGCTCTCGTAGTCACCCGTGAGGACGACGTGCTCCTCTCCATCTTCCTCCACCACGGTCTTGAACTCGAGCGGTCCCGCGATCGTCCCCTCGTGTCCAAGGAGCTCGTGCAATCGCTGCGTCGAGAAAGGCAGGAAGGGTGCGAACAGGACCTTCAGGCTGTCGATCGCCTCGAGCGCGACGTAGAGGATCGTTCCCGCCCGCTCGCGATCCGTCTCGAACAGCGTCCACGGCGCCTGCTCAGCGACGTACTGGTTACCGAGCCCGGCGAGTCGCATGACCTCCTGCAGGGCGTTCTTGAAGCGAGCCTCCTCGATCAGAGAACCGACGGTCTCGAAACCGTGGTCGATCGAGGCGAGGAGCGCAGTGTCGGCATCCGTGAGCGTCCCCGGCCGAGGCACGGCTTTGAAGTTCTTGTACGCGCTTTGCAGAGTGCGGTTGACGAGATTGCCCCAGGTCGCCACGAGCTCGTCGTTGTTCCGGCGCACGAACTCGGACCAGGTGAAGTCCGTGTCCTGCGTCTCCGGACCGGCGATCGAGATGAAGTAGCGCAGAGCGTCCGGGTCGTACCGGCTCAGGAAGTCGCGTATGAGGATCTCGAGCCCACGACTCGAGCTGAACTTCTTGCCCTCCATCGTCAGGAACTCGCTCGAGACGATGTTGTCGGGAAGCTCGAGGTTGCCCTGCCCCGCGCCGTACTCACCGTCCTCGCCGTACCCGAGGAGCGTGCTCGGCCAGATCACGGTGTGGAAGACGATGTTGTCCTTCCCCATGAAGTAGGCGTGCTCGGCGTCCGGGCTCTGCCACCACTCGCGCCAGGCATCGGGCGTGCCTCGGTTCGCTGCCCACTCGATGGACGCTGAGAGGTAGCCGATCACCGCGTCGAACCAGACATAGATCCTCTTGTCGTCCTGGCTCTCGTAGCCCTCGATGGGGATCGGCACGCCCCAGTCGAGATCGCGCGTGATCGCGCGAGGCTTCAGCTTCTCGACGAAGTTGAGCGAGAAGCGCCTGACGTTCTGCCGCCAATGGACCTGCGACTCGATCCACTCGGTGAGTTGATCCTTGAAGGCCGGAAGATCCAGGAAGAGATGCTTGGTCCTCTTGAAGACCGGTGTCGTCCCGTCGATTCGTGAACGAGGGTCGATCAGGTCGATCGGATCGAGCTGGTTTCCGCAGTTGTCGCACTGATCGCCGCGGGCGCTCTCGTAACCGCAGATGGGGCACGTGCCTTCGATGTAGCGGTCCGGGAGCGTGTGTCCGGTGGAGGCGGAGAACGCGCCAAGCGTCTCCTGCTCGACGATGTAGCCCTTGCGGTGGAGGGTGCGAAGGAGATCCTGGGTAACGCGGTAGTGGTTGGCTGTCGTCGTCCGAGTGAAGAGGTCATACGACAGGCCCAAGTCGCGGAGATCCTCACGGATGAGCTGATTGAAGCGCTCGGCGGTCTCACGCGGCGACTCGCCGGCGGCGTCCGCCGCGACCATGACCGGTGTGCCGTGCTCGTCCGTGCCGCTCACCATCAGGACGTCGTTCCCGCGCAAGCGGTGGTAGCGAGCGAAGGTGTCCGACGGGACGCCGAACCCCGCCACATGTCCGATGTGGCGAAGTCCGCTCGCGTACGGCCATGCGACCGCAACCAGAATCTTCCGTCGAGAGCTCGGCTGAGTCATGGACGTCAATGATATGGAGTCGTTTTCGGGCACCCTGCCAAACGACGAGACGGCAGCCGGCGAGGAGCGCGAGCGCAACGAAAGCAGCCGCGCCGAAGCCGGCAAGCCAGCGACCGTGGCTGGCTGCAGCCGCCGGCTGATGAGCTGCTTTCGCGTGCGCAGGGGCGACCGCCGGCTGCCGATCTCCGCGATCGAAAGCCGGATCGTCGACTCCGAATGCGTCCCGGAGCGCGGTGCGGTCCGACGGGATCTCCACCGAAACGGGCGCATTCGTCCTCACACCAGCAGATCTGCGTCGTTCCGAGGGCAGTGCGGCCGGAGCACGAACTTCGGCCACCGAAATCGGAGCGTCGGCGACGTGCTTTGGGCCAGGAGCCTTCTGCCTCATCGCGGGCGTGAACTTGGCGCCAGACGACTTCGGATCCACGATCCGCGGCCGGTTTCGCGACGCAGGCCGCCTAACAGCAGGCGCGCTTGCCGAGCGCACTCGCGACTGCCCGCGAGCCGGCGTCGATGTGGGGAGGGGAGCCGGAGCTGGGGTGGCGATGGGAACTGGAACCGGAGTGAGAGCGGGAGCCGGCTCCGGCACGGCGGCCGGCGGCGCCTCCGCGGCCGGCGGCGGAGGGGACGG
>JALZOK010000035.1 GCA_030857225.1 Actinomycetota bacterium | reverse complement strand
CCTCCTCGCTCGACACCGTGATCGAGCGGCTCAGCCTCAGCAAGGCAGCGGACGCGATCAGCGGCGCGGCGAGTGGTGCACTTTTCGCTTGCCGATCCTGGTGCAGTATTGGGCTGCCGGCGTCACCGTTTGTGTCGGACGATGCCCTATGCTCATCGGTTGCTGGCTTGCCGCCGATGAGCAGGCGTGGAGGAGAACCTGTTGCGGATCGACTCTCCGACTGGAAACGCTAGCGATTCGCGTGTCCGGTCGATCCGGGACGCGCTGTGGACGGCGCGACCGAGAATGGGCCGACGTGCTCAGGCCGGTACGGGCGCTGCGGCGGCAGGCTTCGCCGCCGTCGCCATTGCCGGAAACCCAGCCGCGGCTGGGCTCGGCCTGCTCGCGCTCACCGCGCTCGTCATCGCGTACCAGCGCCCGTACCTCCTCGGCCCGTTCGTTCTGCTGCTGCTGCCTGCGGGTGAGCGCATCCACATACTCGGCGCGCAGGTCGCCCCGCTGGAAGCGGTCGTCGGAGGTGGGGCAATTGGGTATCTCGCCCGCCTCGCGATGCGACGCGAACGGCTTCGCATCCGTTGGGCGGATTGGGCATTCGCCGCTCTCGTGGCCTGCATGGCCTTGAGTGTCTTCGGACCCGTCGATAACTCAGACCGGGTCCGAGATCTTCTCTTCTGGGGCGCCCTCGGGATCGTCTCTCACGCATGCTCGGCGCACCTCGACACCCGACGCGATCTGAAACTGATCCTCGTCGCACTTTCGGTGTCGACGCTGGTCGAGGCGTCGTGGGCGCTCTTCGAGTACCTCGATGGCTGGTCGGAGCGTTTCTCGCTCCTTGGCGGGGCGATCGTCTACCCGCTCCCGAACGGGACACTCGGACATCCGAACGCGCTCGCGCAGTTCCTGGTGCTGGCGGTTCTCGCCGTTCTGGCGCTTGCGCTCGGCGAGGCGGGAGCGCCGCGACGATTGGGCTTCCTAGCGGCAGGTGCCGGCTCGCTCGCTCTGGTCGTGACCTTCTCGCGCGGAGCGTGGATCGCCCTCGCTGTCGGCGCGTCGGTGTACCTCGTCGAGCGAAGGACCCGCGTTCCCGTGCTCTTCGCCGGAGCTCTCGTTGTCGTCGGCGCCGCCGCTCTCGCGCTTCTCGAAGCAGGAGCGATCGGAGCCCGGATCTCCTCGCTCTTCAGAGGTGAGACGGGCGAGCTCTACGAGTTCCGCTTCGAGCTCGTCGGGCGCGCGGCCCGGATCGTGGCCTCGCACCCTCTTACGGGCTCTGGACACTTCGAAGAGGTCGGCGTCTACGCGGGCCGACCCGATCTGGCGACGCATCCGCACAACCTGTTCCTCGGGCTTGCGGTCTTCTTCGGGATTCCTGCCGCGGTCGCGTTCGGTGCGCTCGTCGTCCTCGCGCTCAGAGCGGCGTGGAAAGGATTTCGGATCCGCACGGGTGCGCAGCGCCTGACGGCCGTCGGCTTCCTCGCGCTCCTCAGTGCCTTTCTCGTCAACGGCCTCCTCGAGTACCCGTTCTGGAACACGTCGCTGACCGTGCTCGTAGTACTCGTGCTCGCCGTGGCGGTCACGCTCGACCGGCAGGCTCCGCCCGGTCCGAGTCTTCGCCAGACTTCGTTTGAGAAGGAGAGCAAACGGGGGAAGGAGAAGGGTGTTGAAAGTGGACCCCGCCGTGCAGGCATACATCGAACGGATTTATGAGATACCCGGTTTCTTCGGGCCCCTCGACGCAGTTCTCTTCGCACGACTGTTCGAGGTTCAGGACGACGTGAGTGTCGTCGGAGACGTACTCGAGATCGGCTGCTGGCACGGGCGCTCGGCAATCATGCTCGAGTATTTGAAGAGCGAGGAGGAGGTCCTGCATGTGTGTGACCTCTTCGACGATCCGCCTCCGACGCGAGCGGGCATGGTCGAGCTCGCGGCCTCCTCTGGACCGATGCCCAGCCGCGCCGAATTCGAGGCCTGGTTTCGCAGTTTCCACCCACGAATCCCCCTGATCCACCAGACGGCGTCGAGCGCGTTGAGCGCGACGGAGCTCGGGCTCAACCGGTTCCGTTTCGTGCACGTAGATGGAAGCCATACACACGAGATGGTTTCTGAGGACATCGCGCTGGCCTGCGAACTGGCGACAGAAGGAGCAGTTCTCGTCTTCGACGACTACGCGAACGTCGGTCACCCTGGTGTCGCGTCAGCGCTCTGGCCCGCGGTCATGGAGCGGGGCTTGAAACCGTTCGCGGCCTCGCCGTCGAAGCTCTACGTCTCGCTCGGTGTCGATTGGGCTACTCGATACCGGGTGGCAATCGAAGAGTTCGCGGCCCAGCACGGGTATCGGTGGAAGCAGACTGAATTGCCCGGCGGTTCCATTGTGACTGTCTGGCCGATCGATGATTCGCGGAATCTCGGCGCACGAGTAGCCGGCCGCATCAGGCGGTCAATCAGGCGAACTCTCGTTGACCGAATTCGCAGACAGTGGAACCGCGTGTTCGGGGGCCTGCACTACCTGACATTTGGCATCGGGGATCTGCCCGAGCTGATACTTGGGATCTAGGCGGGTGCCGTCGCGTCTTCGCCTTCATCGCTGAACAGCCCTGGTTCGAAGAAACGCGTGGTCGTCGGTTGCCTCCGAGCGGTCCAGATGTCTTCGGATGGCCACTGCCGCGCCCACGCGTTGGAGACGAAGTTGTAGCGGGGAGGCGCGTGCGGCGCTGGGCGCACTTCGACCATGTTCTCGACGGTGAAGCCGCTCTCGGTGAGGACACGGAACCAGTCGCCGTGGCCGAGGTGAAACTCAACGGCGTCGTCGCCCGCGAATTCGAACCGATGCATGCCGAAGTACGGCCGCTCCAGTCGTTCACCCGCCGAGCCTCCTGCAGTCGGCGTGCAAGTCATCAAGAACGGTGCAGAGACGATAAACAGGAGGAGCCCGCCCGGGCGGAGAAGGCGTGCTGCCTCAGGGACCCAGCGGTATGGATCGCACCAGACACTCGCGCCGTATTCCGAGATCGCGAGGTCGAAGCTGGCGTCTTCGTACGGGACCGTCTCTGCGTTCGCATGCTCGAGGCGGAAGCTGAGATCGAACTCGCGCTGGAAGGCTAAGGCGTTGTCGATCTGGGCTTGTGCGATGTCGACGCCGACCGGATGCAGTCCGGCGCGCGCGAGCCAGGCGCAAACGTATGCCGTACCACAGCCGAGCTCGACGGCGTTCATGCCCGCCTCGGCCTTCCTCAAGAGGCCAAGGTCGGACTCCAAGGTCCCCCACATGCCCCACCTCGGCTCCTCCTCGGCCCACGCACGGCGACCGGCGGCGCGATAGTGAGGCGCCCAGCGCTCCCAGGCGGCCCGATTCCGCTGCACATGGTCCGGCTCAACGGAGCGATGAGCACGGGGTGCCGTCGTCATCCGACTGACCAGGCCGACGACCCGTATCGGCTGGACCCAACCAAGGCCAGCGCTGGCAAGTGCCTTTCGAGCATGATGAGAGTCTACGGCGAAGGTTCGCGCTCACGCTCCGCCCTCCAAGCCGCCATCGTCTAGCTTCCCCCGACGAACGGACAGTTCGGGTGATAGTGAAGTTTGCTGCGCTCAGCCGCGCCCGAGCGAGCGCCGGATCTGCAGGCTCACCCCGCGCGTAAGTTGTCGCGCCGTCGTCGCCGCAAGTGCCTCGCGCATGCGAGCACGATGGTAGATATGAAACTCGTGACGGGGCCATCTCGTCGCCCGACGCACGAGGAACGTCGCATAATGAAAGAGGCGCACTGCGAGCATGCGGTCGTACTCCTCGCGCGAGAGGAAGATGGGGCCCCAACGCTGGAAGGCTTGGAGATCGGCTGGAAGATACGTGCCGACACGCCGCGTATACGCCGTGACGGCCTCGTTATGGCGGCGGGAGTACGTGAGTACTTGGTGAACGAAACCGAAATCGCTTTCGGACAACACGTCGAGGCATGCCTCATAGTCGGCGTGGATGTTTCCTTCAAAGTAGAAGTGGTCGCGGCTACGAACGAGGTCCGCGCGTACGAGCACCGACGTGGGCGAGCCGAAGAGATAGGGCAATGGTCCGCCGAGCAGATGCGAACGGGCGACTTCCCGGCCGGGCAACACGGTCACCCACGGTGGCAGGCCGTCGAGGTTCACGCGGTCCTCGTCCAGGCGATACGCGCCCACGAGCCCGACCGAGGGATTCTGTTCAGCGACCACGACCATTCGCTCGAGGCACTCGTCGAACAGCCAGTCGTCCGCGTGCACGACCTTCACGTATGCCGCCTCGGCCGAGATGAGCCGCATCGCCCGGTTCCAGCTCGCGATGTGATGGGACAGGTGCTCGTCGTGGGCGAGCACGCGTACGCGCGGGTCTCGCTGCGCGTAAGTACGTGCGATCTCGAGTGAGCCGTCGGTGCTGCCGTTGTCGGAGATGACGTATTCGAACGACGTATGCGTCTGGCGCAGCACGCTCTCGATGCACTCGGCCAGGTATTTCGCGCCGTTGTACACGGGGGTGACGACGCTGACGAGAGGGGCGGATCTCTCAGGCGGCTCTGGCATCGCTGCGGCGCATCTCCTGCTGCTCTACCCGGAGCCGGTCACAGGTCCGTCCTTGTGGCAGCTCGACGTCGTCGTACGACAAGACGGTGTCCCGAGCGACATCCCGTCGTAGAACACACCCCTCTGCGACGCCGATCGGCAGCAGCTGTTCTCGCTGCGCGACGTCCGCGTTCTCGCACTGGCCATAGGTCGTGTACCAGCCGATGCCGTCCAGCTTCTCGCCAGCCTGGAGGTCACGTTTCGCCGTGGCGACGACGTCGACGAAGTGACCGAGCGGAGATACCGCGGCGTCGCCGCACAGCACCGCCCGTGCCACTGTGAGAGGCACCTCCATGTAGCAAAGGTGGTACGGGATGCAAAAGCAGTACAGCGGTCCCTCGCCCATCTTGTAGAGATCGAGATAGGTGCGCTGGACGGGGTCGTCCTCTACTGCGAGGACGTACACACCCGCCCCGGGACGCGCCCCGAGCGTGTAGTCGACGATCCCTCCGGTACGCCGGAGCTCGTCCGCGTTCCAGAGGGCGAGATGATCGCGATCCTCAACGTGACCGTGATACTCGACGCCCCGCATCCCGCGGCACGCGACACTCATACCGGTGGCGTTTGCTACAACAGCCTGCTCGAACGAGATCTTCGATCCGTCGGCAAAGCTCGTGACCATGTACGCCGCCTGATCCCACTGCTCGGCGAAGCCCTGCTGTGTCTCGGGTGTTCGGTAGTGGTCCAGCAGGCCCTTGATGTTGCCGCAGAGTACTGGTGTCAGCCCTATGCCTCTGACGAAGCGGTAGACGTTCAGCTCGGCGCCGGGTTGATCGCCGTCGATGTCCGTCAGCACGACACCAGCCTTGTCCGCGTACGACTTCAGCACGGGGCCGACCGTTCCGTCGAGCTCCGCATTCGAGAGGATCACGTGCTTGCCGTTCTCGATCGCTCCGAGCGCCACCCCGGCCGCGAACTCAACGGTGCCGGTCGCCTCGATCACCGCCTCTATCGCTGATGACTCGACGAGCACAGCCGGATCCTCTGTCACGACCGGCCTGCGGCTCCGGGCGGCCTTGTCCAGCTGCGCGGCGCTCTCCACCGTGGTGACGCCGTCGACACCAGCGCGTTCGTACGCGTCTTGAGCGCGGGCGAGCGTACGATTCGCGATCGCGACAACCTCCATGCCGGGCACGCGCTCGATGATCTGCCGTGCGATCGACCGGCCCATGAAGCCCGCCCCGACGAGTCCTACGCGGACCGGGTTGCCTGCCGCCGCGCGTTCTGCGAGTGCCTTGTCGACGATGATCATGCGATTTCCTTCGAGGCGGCCAGCAGTGGCCAGGATCGATCCTTCTCCGAAGTATCGGCATGAGGACGGGGCCACGCAATCCCGAGTGCCGGATCGTCGTGACGGAGACCGCGCTCATGCTCCGGGCTGTAGAAGCCGCTCACCAAATAGAAGACCTCGGTGTCGTCCTCGAGTGTCTGGTACCCGGTCGCGCACTCTGCGGGAACGACGAGACCCAGACGGTTCCAGCCAGACAGCTCGACGGCAATGTGGCGCAGGTATGTGCTCGAGTCCGGACGTACGTCCACGGCGACGTGGTGCGCCGCCCCGCGGGTACAGCGGAAGTACTTCGCCTCGAGTGCCGGGGCCGCCTGCCAGTGCAGCCCGCGGATGGTCCCGGCGTGCCGGTTGTACGAGATATTCGCCTGGGCGATCTGCGTCTCCAAACCGAGAGCGCCGAACTCCTCGACGCAGAAAGCCCTAGCGAAAAATCCGCGCTCGTCCGTCCGCTCCTCCAGTTCGACGATGTACGCGCCGCTGACTTCAGTCGGGACGAGCCGCACCGTTCCTGACCCAGTAGAAGTCGCGGTCTAGCTGCCCGGTGTCGATCAGATAGCGGATCTGTGCAAGGCGCGTGTAGCCCCGAAACTCGAACAGCGCATTGTCGAGGCCGACTCGCTCGAAAACCTCGCGTAGCTCCGCCGCGCCCCGCCGAACGTCCCAGTCGCAGGCGAACCCGGGTAGGCGTTCGTGGATGCGATCGAACGAGACGCGGTAGCTGCGGTTGTCGGCCCCCGCAGCGCCGAGCTCGAGCGCGCAACCCGGAAAGACGTCGGCGAGGATCCCGGCGACGTCGCGAACGCGGTAGTTCGCATCCGACGCGCCTACGTTGAAGACCTCGTTGTGGACGATGTCTTGCGGAGCTTCGAGCACGCATGAAATCGCCTTGCAGATGTCACGCACGTGCGCGAACGGACGCCACGGGGTTCCATCGCTCTCCATGCGGATCGCCCGCTGCGTCCACGCCAATCCGGCGAGGTTGTTGACAACCACGTCGAACCGCATGCGCGGCGACGCGCCGAAGGCCGTTGCGCTACGCAGAAAGGTCGGCGAGAAGCTGTCCGTCGCGAGGGGCGTCACGTCGCGCTCGACCAGGCGCTTGCAGTCGGCATACGCGGTCTGCGGGTTGAGGTCTGACGTCTCGTCCACGAGCGCCTCGGTGGCAACGCCGTAGACGCTGCACGACGACATGTAGACGAACCGGCTGACGTCGGCGGCACGCGCGATCTCGGCGAGGCGCACCGAGCCTTTGTGGTTGATCTCGTAGGTGATGTCCGGCGCCAGTTGGCCGACGGGGTCGTTCGAGAGCTCGGCCAGGTGCACGACGGCGTCGAAGCCGTCGAGGTCGTCGACCGTGAGATCGCGGATGTCCTTGGCAAGCGTCTCGGCGGTCATCTCGACGCCGGGATACAGCCAGCCGGCCTTGTAGAAGCCTGTGTCGACGCCGACGACCTCGTGTCCCCGCGACATCAGCGTCTCGGGAAGCAGGGTCCCGATATATCCCTCGGTTCCGGTGGCCAGCACTCTCACAGCGTTAGTCCCACACCTTCCAGGGGGCACGGCTCGAATTCCACAACGACTCGAGATTTTGGCGGTCGCGGAGAGTGTCCATCGGGTGCCAGAACCCAGAGTGCCTGTACGCGGCTAGTTCGCCCTCCCGGGCCAGTCGCTGCAGCGGCTCGCGCTCCCACACAGTGTCGTCGCCCTCGATGTAGTCGATCGCGCGCGGCTCGAGGACGAAGAAGCCGCCGTTGATCCACGCGCCGTCGCCCTCAGGCTTCTCCCGGAACCGCTCAATTCGCGCCTCGCCCTCACCGAGCATCAGCGCTCCGAAGCGGCCCTCCGGCTGAACCGCCGTCAGCGTCGCCAGGGTGCGCTGCTCGCGGTGGAACGCGATGAGCGCCGCCACGTCGACGTCGCTGACACCGTCGCCGTAGGTGAAGCAGAATGTCTCGTCGTCGAGGTAGTCGCGCACGCGGCGCAGGCGACCGCCCGTCAGCGTGTCGCGACCCGTATCGACCAGCGTGACGCGCCAGGGCTCGGCGCGGTGTCCGTGCACGACCATCTGGTTCTCGCCCAGATCGAAGGTGACGTCCGCCGTGCGGAGCAGGTACGACGCGAAGTACTCCTTGATGAGGTTGCCCTTGTAGCCGCAGCAGATGACGAAGTCGCTGAGGCCGTGAGCCGCATAGATCTTCATGATATGCCAGAGGATCGGCTGCTCGCCGATTTCCACGAGCGGCTTCGGTTTAACCGTCGTCTCCTCGGTGAGCCTCGAGCCGACGCCGCCGGCAAGGACGACCACCTTCATGGCGTGCTGCGACGGCGACGGCGGAGAACGTGCGAGGGCATGCCTCGCATTATGGGAATCGATCTGACCATGTGTAGAAGCCGCCGTCGCCGTGGCGATGTCCGGGCTTCAGCGCGTCAGCCCTGCTTTCACGAAATGCGCCAGCGTGCCGGCTCGCCCTGCAAGGTCGAGCTCCGGCTGCTCGATGAGCTCCTCGCGGAGCTGGTGAACGCCTTCGACTTTCCAGGGCCGCGCCCATGGTCGCTCGGGGAAGGGAAGGAACGCGTCGTGGAGGATCAGATGGCCTCCCGGTGTGACTCCCGGCAGCCAGCGCTCGACGTCTGTCCGGGCTCCATCGTACGTGTGATCGCCGTCAATGAAGACGACGTCGTACGCGGACGCTTCGACGGGGTACGCGTGAGAGTCTGCGATCTCTATCGCCACGCGCTCACTGAGACCGTGGCGTTCCAGCGCGCGTCTCAGTAGCGTGTCCGAGCTTGCCGTGGCAGGATCGATGTCGAGCGAGAGGACGCGGCCACCGGCGGCCGCCAGAAGAAACGTCGTCCCGCCTCGGTAACGCCCGATCTCCACGACCACCGGCGCGGGGAGGGAGGAAACCAGACGGTAAAGATACGCGGCCTCGTCGATCATGAGGCGTGAGAGCCCGTGGTTGAGCACGTTCGAGCCTAGGAGCCAGACGCAGTCTTCGAAGCGATCGACCGTTTTCGGCGATCGCTCTAATGACGCGGTGAAATTCGCGTCCACGGCGACACGATCGGAGACGGTGTTCAGCAGCCGCGCGAGTTGCACGTCGTCCGACATCGCCAGTTCGAGGAGCCGGCGGCCCGGAGTGGTGTCCAGGAGCCCGAGCAGGGCGCGCCGTAGAGCATCGCGGAGAGGCACGGTACGACCATACCTTCGCCCCGGCGCGATGAACGCGCTGCAGTGGGAAGCGCTCGGGCTTCTCGAGCGTGCGCGTTCAGAAGCGTCCGAACCCGACGATGCTCGCCGGGTGGCCCAGGGCGATGATCGAGCTGGACGCCGGCCGACTCGTGGCCATGCAGGCCGCGCCGCGTCTCGCGCGGTCACGGCCCGTTAGGGCCACGTCCGAAGAGTGCTGCATGGCCGACGATGCGGATGTCGTAGTTGTCGCCCCGCTGTCGCGGACCGCCGTAGTTCACCAA
Organism: Actinomycetota bacterium; assembly: GCA_030857225.1. GTDB lineage: Bacteria > Actinomycetota > Thermoleophilia > Gaiellales > Gaiellaceae > GMQP-bins7. The sequence continues at coordinate 26,373 of JALZOK010000035.1, read as the reverse complement.
GTTGTGCAACTTCTTGACAAGCTTGGGATCGCTCGCATTGCGGTACAGCACCTCGTACACTGCGCGCCAGCGGGCCGTCGTGGTCGGCCAGGCAGCGCCGCCGTACACGGTCTTCTCGAGCGAGTCCGGTATCGAGCTACTGGTGAGAAAGCCGGCATAGTAGGGGAACGGGCTGAAGATCGTGTACCCGTGGCGCTTCGTCCGGTACTCGAATAGGTCTACCCGAAAGCGGACGTTCCGAGCGACGTTTGCGATGAGAATCAACGGGACCCACGAGTACTGCCCGTACTCGATCGACGAGCGGTAACGCTCCTCTATCAACTGCCCCCCCGAACCGTCTATCACGAGCCCTTCGAGTACGTTGTCCCACCCGTAGTCCAGACCTCCAGCGGTTGTGTGCTGGAGGTTCCACTCCAGCGTCTGCCGCAGAGTCGACCCTCCGACGACGGCCGCTGCGAACACCGCCATGGCCCGTTGCCACGTGGCCGAGTTTCCATAGGGCGCCACGTTCGCACGGTCGTCCCCGTACGTCACGTCGGGAACCCACGGCCGGTCGCGCGCATAGTCGGCGTTGATTCGCCCGCGCTCGACGAACTGCGCTGCCCAGGATGTGAACTGGGCCCGCTCGGCCCGAGTGAATACCGGCTTCGCGAGATCGTAGGCCATGCAGAGCTTGATCACCGGCCCCACGGGCTCGGCGACCATGTGCCCGATCTTGTGGAGAGGCGGAGCCGGCCGATACGTCCGGGCCCAGGCGAGGCAGATCGCTTTGGCACGCACGCCGTGCTCGCTCCGGCGCCCGACTGCATAGGCCGTGGCCAGCGTGACCGCCGCGACGCCGTCGTAGAGGCCCGGGAGGTAGATGGCCTCCCTCCAGTCAGAGACGTCCGCGTCCGATCGGGTCGGACTCGGCTCGTAGCCGAGCCAGCCGTCGGCCTTCGCGACTGTGTTCGCCCACGCACGTCTCGTGAAGGGGAGCTTCAAGTCGAAGATGTTGCGCCGGACCTGCGCGAGCTCGCTGGCGGTGAGCACGAAGGGGCTCTGCGGTGCCGTCGCGGCCACGCCGAGTGGGATACGAAAGGACGAGGCGCCGAGCGCTGCCGGTACCGTAAGCACGGCGGCGCGACGGGCGAACTCCCCGCGCGTCATGCCCGTTCGAACCTCGCCGCTTTCGCGCCGAGCGGTGTTTTCAGGCTCTTCTCTGCTGGGCCCCTCCCGACCCGTATGCACGCTTCAACCCTACCGGTCTGCTCTGCCGAGTGGTGTCACGAACGGCGGAGGCCGGCCCAGATCGGGATCAGGAGCGATCGGCCGAGCAATGCGACGGCGATGAGGAACGCGCCGGTTGCCACGGCTGCGACCAGCCCGAGCGCTGCGAGAGCGCCGAGGGCACGGGCTTCCGGCAGCGCCGCAACGAGCGCAACCGCGACGATGCCCGCGCAGGCGGCGGGACGAGCCAGCGCCCGGGCCAGCACGTATGGGCGCAACTCGAGCGCGCGGAACGTCAAGGTCAGGAGCACTCCTCCGGATGCTGCGACGCCTGCCAGCATCGCCAGAGCTGCGCCGGAAGTCCCGAGCCGCGGCACGAGAACGAGCAGCGACGGGAGCGCGACCGCGAAGAAGGTGATCGAAGCAGCCAAGCTGAGGTGCGGGCGCCCGATCCCCCTGAAGAGATCGCCTGAGGGCGCGATGAGCAGACGCACCAGACCGAAGACCGCAAGCAGGCGCAGGGGGCCGATCGCTCCTTTCCAGTCGGAGCCCAGCAACCCGAGCACGATCGGCTCCGCGGCGACGCCGAGCGTCACGGCCAACGGAAGCGCGAAGAGCATCGTTCGCTGAAGGTTCTGGATGTACGCTGCGCGGACGGCGTCGAGGTCGTGCTGGAGGCGCGAATAGACGGAGAACATCACGCGGCCGACGATCACGCCGATGACAGTGGCGGGCAGCTCTGCCAGCCGCCACGCGATGTTGTACACCCCGAGCGATCCGACTCCGAGGAAACGAGCGACCACTGCGTTGTCGAGGTTCGCGTTGGCGATGACCATCACGTTGGTGCCGCTCACGAAACGCCCGTAACGAAGCATCTCGCGAAGCATCGATCGCGAGGCCTTGAAGGGCGACGGGTACCACGGCGCGCGTAGCCACAGGACGGAGGCTTGCGTGGCGGATCCCGCCAGCAGCCCCGCGACGAGGCTCCAGGCGCCGAGCCCGGCCACCGCACAGGTGATTGCCACAGTCATCTGCACCGACGCGGCCGAGAGCTCCGCCTGGGTGCGGTAGCGGAAGCTCAGCTCGCGCTCGAGCATCGCGCCGGGCACCACCGCAAGCCCGCGGATGGCGAGCATGAGCGCGAGCACCTGCACGAACTCGGTCGACTCCGGCACGTGCAGCAGCCGCGTGTACAGAGGTGCGAGGGCCACGGTCACGGCCGCCAAGACGAAAGCCGCTGCGGCGGCGAACACGAGGACGCTGGAAGCGGCCACTCTCTGGTCGCGGTCGCGTCCCTGCACGAATGCCGAGCCCAGACCTGACTCTTGGATCTGTGAGATGACCGCAACCAGGGTCACCCCGACCGCGACGGTGCCGAACGCATGCGGGTCGAGCAGCCGCACGAGCACGAGCGTGCTGGCGAAGGAGAGGATCTGGCCACCACCATGGCCTAGAGCGACCCATGCGGAGCTTCGAATGATCCGCCGGTTGAGCTCACCGTCGAAGGACTCGCCGTGATGGGTTCTGCCCTCGGTCACGCTGACACCCCGGTCAACGCCTTTTTCTGAAGCGTCGGAGGGAGATCGTGGCTCAGCACTCCCGCTCACGAGCGTGCGACGCGATCGCCTCCCGGTAGACCGCGACGGTGCGGTCGATCATCGTCTCGAGCGAATATTCGCCGACGGCCCGCGCACGGGCGGCTGCTCCGAGCGAGACACGCAGAGCCGGATCTCGGAGCAGTCGCCGGACGGCCGACTCGAGCTCGTCCACACTCCCGGGGCGTACGAGAATCCCCACCGGCTCGCCGTTCAGCGACCCGAGAATCTCCGATACCGCGCCGATCCTCGAGGCGACCACCGGGACGCCACAGGACATCGCCTCGGCTGTAACGATCCCAAATGCTTCGTCGCGCCGCGTTGGAAAGAGGAATGCGTCGGACGCAGCGAGGTACTTCGCCACCATCTCCGGCGGCTGGCGGCCGACGAAGTCCGCCCGCTCGCTGACCCCGAGGCGACGGGCGAGGCTCTCCAACTCTTCCCGCTCCTCACCCTTGCCGACGACGAGCAACCGCGCGTCGGGGTAGTCGGTCGCTATGCGGGCGAGCGCCTCGAGTGCGACATCGAACCCTTTTTCGTAGTTCAGGCGTCCGACCGTCGAGAGCATAGGCCCCTCGCCCAGACCCAGAGCGCGCCGGGTCGCCTCCCTGTCGGCGGGAGCGAAGAGCGCGACGTCGACGGCGTTCGGCACGACGTGGAGCAGACGCTTCGGAATGAGGTGCGAGCGCGCCGTGTCGCGGAGCTGCTGCCGGGACGGCACCATCGAGGCGCACTGCCGGAATGCCCATGCGTTCCCGCCCCCGAAGTGGAGGCGTGTCACCCAGGCAAGCCCACGAGCTTCGCGGAGCGTCGACGCGGGGCGCGAGACGGCGCGCCGCACGTGGGCCTTCACCAGACCGAGGTAATTGCCGTGATACTTGACCGCGATCGGGGGCGTCACCCGAGCGTGTGCGAGTGGGAGGGCGGACGTCGACTCGCTGTGGATGACGTCGGGCGCAATGCGTCCCATCGCGGTTTCATAGGCCGCGATGACGAGGCTCGGCCATTCCGGGCTTCGCCCTACGGTCTCCAACAAGGTCCAGCGCGCGCCGTAGAGATGTGGCTCGAGGCCTTCGGCCCTCGGACAGACCACCTCGACGTCGTGGCCGGCCTCGACGAGCCCGCGGACGAGGTCGTGCGTGTGACGTTGCATCCCGCCGACGCCGCCTGCCGAGACGGTGACGAGCAGAACGCGCAACGGCGGACGATCGTTGCGCTCAGGAGCACCGTCGGAAGTCGCGAACGTCGTTCGACCGTTGCTCGTGCCGGCTTCGTTTGTCGAGCTCATCTCGTCACACCGTCCCCGTACGGAGCGTAGTCGGCTCGATCCGCGGCAGGTGACTTCTGAGAGCGCAACAACGGGCCCGCGCACTCGGACGACACTTTTTCCCTGCTCGGAGGCGATTCTCCGTCGCGAGCCTCGTCACCCCTTTGAGGGGAATTTCCCGTAGCTCGCTCAAGGTCCTGGATAGACCAGCCGATTCGGGTAGTCGGCTCCCCACTGGAGTCCAGTCGGCTCACAGATCAGCCGATGCCGATTCGCCGCCAGCGACCTCAGGAGTGCCATGTATCCGCCGCAAAGCCGCCGCCCAGCCCGACATTTCCTCCTCGGTCTTGCAACCCTTCTCCTCGTCCTCATCACGGCCATTCCTTCGGCCTTCTCTCTTCACTCTGCTGGTGCCGCAGCGTCGGTCGGCGCCACCGGCAACGACTCGCGGGCGTTCCCGAAGACGTTCCACGTCTGGGGCGGAGCCCCGAACAGCTATACGAAGTACGACCTCGTCATCGGCTATCCGGCCTGGGACATCGCCAGCCTCCGCGCTGCGAACCCAGGCGCGATCTATCTCGCGAACCCGCAACTCGACCCTTTCAACTCGGACTGGCAGCTTCGAAAAGGCACCGCCGTGACGTACGGCGCCGCGAACAGTTTCGCCGGCGCCACCGACGGTGTCGTGGACGGTTCGGCCGCCAACCTGGGCACGATCCCTGCCTGGAATACGTACTGGGACACGCTTCACCGCCCGGACGGAACCGTCGCCCCCGTGAACAGCGACTACGGTCATCCGGGCTGGAACCTGACTCGCCCGGATACAGCAGAGAAGGTCGCCGAGATCATGGCCTACGGCGCAAAGCTGTCCAAGGTCTATCGAAACGGCTGGGACGGCATCTGGTCCGACAACTGGATCTACAGGATCGGAGCGAGCTGGTTCTACGGCTCGAATCTCGACACCAACCGCGACGGGCAGGCGGACGACATGGGCACCGTGTCCAGGCAGTGGTGGGACGGCCTCACGCTCGCCGGCCAGCGGCTGCGCTCGCACCTTCCCGGGAAGATCGTCGGGGGTAACGGAGCGCACAACATTGCAGGTCTCACGGGGGGAACGGATCCGAGCGGTCCCTACAAGACCTCGAACATCACGATGAACGAGGTGCTGCAGCTGTACACGACTCGTCCCGAGGTGATCATCTCGGAGGTTCAGTCGTACCTCGGCTTCGCGGACCCGCTCGGAATGCCGCGCTACTTCCTGCTCATGCACGACCTTCCTGGCGGGCAGAGCGATTACCGGTCGATGCGCTGGGGGTTCTCTCTCGCGACGATCGCCGGCGCCTACTACGAGCCGTACGCGAGCTCACACAGCGATGCGTTCTCATACGACGAGTTCACCGGCGGCACGGGCGTCGATAAGCGTGGGTGGCTCGGGGAGCCCGCCTTCGCCCCCACCAAGCTCTCGAACGGTGTCTGGCGGCGCGATTTCCAGAACGGCGTCGTCCTCAACAACTCGACATCAGCGGCTCAGATCGTCTCCTTGGGTGGGACGTACCAACGCCTGAAGGGCTCGCAGGACGCGACCGTCAACAGCGGTGCGTCGGTTACCTCGGTCACCATCGGCGGGGGAGACGGGCTGTTCTTGCGCGGCTCCGCGGGTACCACGACGAGCGTGCCGCAGAATACGACGGCGCCTGCGATATCAGGCAGTCCCGTTGTGGGACAGGTCCTGTCCGCTTCGCCCGGAACCTGGAGCGGCTCTCCGACGTATGCATACCAGTGGCAGCGCTGCGACGCTTCCACGGCGAGCTGTGCCGACGTCGTGGGAGCCAAGAGCTCGAGCTACGCGCTGGCTGAGTTGGACACCGGTTGGAGGATGCGCGTCAAGATCACGGGAACGAATGCATTCGGGTCGAGCACGGCCGTCTCGGCCGCAACTGCAACCGTTGACGATCCATTCTCGGTGACGCAGAGCATCGTCGAGAACGCGACTCTCTCGTCGACCGTGACGTGGACGGCGTCGCCGGAAGGAAAGACCGTGTCCAAGGTGGACTTCACGGTCGATGGAAAGGTGGTTGCTACCGATGTCTCCGCGCCGTACTCGACGACGCTGCAGACGACGTCATTGACGAACGGCTCGCATCGGTTCGCCGTGACGGCGACGGCGACGGACGGGGCGGCGGCGACTGCCTCGGCAAATGCGACCGTGAGCAACGAGGCAAGCACCTTCCAGGTCGCCCAGAACCTGACCGACGGCCAGACGGTGTCGGGCTCCCTGGTCTGGTCGGCGACCGCGTCCGGGAAGACCGTCGCGAAGGTGGAGTTCGTGGTCGACGGCGCCGTCGTGGCGGCCGACTCTGCCGCTCCGTACGAGGTCACGCTCGACACGAAGCGGTTCGCCGACGGGACGCACGTTTTCGCGGCAAGGGTGTCGACGACCGACGGCACGACTGCCAGCGTGAGCGCGTCGGTAGTCGTGTCCAATGCGGCGTCGCAGGCGTTCTCGGTCAGCCAGAACGTCACGCCAGACCAGGTCGTCTCGGGAGTCGTCGACTGGATCGCCGAGCCAACAGGAAAGCCCGTCAGACGGGTTGAGTTCACCGTCGACGGGGCGAAGGTCGCGACGATGCCCAACGCGCCCTATCGGACCTCCGTCGACACGCTGAAGCTCGCCGACGGGACGCACGGCTTCGGTGTGATCGCGTACGCCTCGAGCGGCGAGACGGCGCGCTCGTACGCGCTCGTCAGGGTCGCGAACCGGACGGCGCCCCCGCCGTCGCCCACGGCGTCGCTTTCCGTATCGCAGAACATCACGAGCGGCCAGACGCTCTCGGGGTTCGAGAGCTGGACTGCCTCGCCGGCCGGCAAGACCGTCGCCCGCGTCGAGTTCTTCGTGGACGATCGGCTCTCGTGGACCGAGAACTACGCCCCGTACGTCTACGCCGGCGACGGGAACAGACTCGACACGAGCGTGCTTGGCGACGGATCGCACACGCTGTCGGTCAAGGCATACGCAACGGACGGGTCGATCGCGACAGCAACGGCAACGGTCGTCGTGTCCAACGCCGTTGCTTCCGTGACGCTCGCCTCGAGCATCAAGGACGGAAGCACGATCACGGGACAGGTGAGCTGGACGATCACGCCGAGCGGCAAGCCGGTGTCGAGGATGGAGTTCTACATCGACAGTCAGCTCAAGTGGACGGAGCGGTTGTCGCCGTGGGTCTACGGCGGCGACGACCGGAAGCTGGACACGAGCACTCTGAGCCGCGGTCAGCACACCCTCGTCGTCAAGGCCTACATCACCGACGGGACGGTCGTGTCCTTGACGCTCGAGGTCACCGTCGCCTAGCGAAGACGCATTCGAGGCCGGGGACCGCAGTGCGACCGCGGTCCACGGCCTCGTCTCGTGTTCAATGAGGAAGTGCGCGTTCTCCTCGCCAACAAGTACTACGGCCGGCGGGGCGGCGCAGAGTCCGTCGTGCTGCAGACGCAGCGTCTCGTCGAGCAAGCGGGGCATGAGGTCGTCCCTTTCGCGATGCGCTACGACGGCAGCGACCCCACCGAGTGGAGCGACTACTTCGTTCCGACGCGCGAGTACTTCGCGGGCTCGATCGTCCGTCGCGTGGGCGATTCGCTCGCCGCAATCTACTCGTTCGATGCACGACGCAGGCTGAGGGCGCTCCTTCGCGCAGCCCGCCCCGATGTCGCGCATCTGCACAACGTCTACCACCAACTCAGCCTCTCGATCGTGGACGAGCTCCGCTCCGCCCGGATTCCGATCGTGATGACGCTGCACGACTACAAGGCCGCCTGTCCGAACTACCAGCTCCTCACGCACGACGGTCTTTGCCAGCGTTGCGTTGGAGGCGCGTACTGGAACGCGGTGCGGCACCGCTGCCTAAAGGGGTCGATGGCCGGGAGCAGCGTCGCCGCCGCGGAGGCGTACCTCAATCGCTTCCGGAGGCAGTACCGGAAGATCGACCTGTTTCTCGCGCCGAGTGAGTTCCTCAGAGACGTCATGGTGCGGGCCGGGCTCCCCGCCGATCGAATCGAAGTGCTCCGCAATGCGGTCCCGGTCGAGCCGCCGCGCGCGCGGACCGTCCCGACCCGACCCAAGTTCGTGTATTTCGGCCGTCTGTCGAAGGAGAAGGGTGTCGATTGGATTCTCGATGCATCGAGGTCGATCTCTCCCGGCGTCGAGGTCGTCGTGCTCGGCTCGGGTCCGCTCGAAGCTCACCTTCGCGCTCGCGTGGAGCGCGAGGGCCTTACGGTCCAGCTGAATGGTTTCGTGATGCGCGACGCGTTGGTCGACGAGCTGACCACCACGACTGCGGCGTTGCTTCCTTCCGGGTGCTACGAGAACTGTCCCATGTCCGTGCTCGAGGCGGGCGCACTCGGAGTCCCCACCATCGCGAGCGACATCGGCGGCATCCGCGAGCTGATCTCGAACGGGATCGACGGCGTACTCGTGCCAGTCGGCGACAGCGCGGCTCTCGCGGACGCCGTGAACGAGCTCGCCGAACGTCCAGAGCGTGTCGCGAGTCTCGGCAAAGCCGCGCACGCGCGGGTTTCGGAACACCACAGCGAGGACGCGTACGCCGGGGGGCTCCTCGCCCACTACGACCGTCTTCTCCATGCAAGCAGGCCACGCATACGAGCGTCGTGACCCGGCTACGGATCGCGATGATCGGCACGCGGGGCGTGCCGACGACGTTCGGTGGTGTCGAGCGAGCCGTCGAGGAGCTCTCGGCTCGGCTCTCGGCCGCCGGACACGAGGTCACCGCCTACTGCCGAACTCCGTACTCGACGACCCGTGCGAAGTCGTACCGTGGCATTCGGCTTCGGTACCTCCCAGCCGTCAATACGAAGCATCTCGAAGCCATCAGCCACACGCTGCTCGCGACGTTCGATGCGATCGTCCGGCGATACGACATCGTCCACTTCCACGCTCTCGGCCCCAGCCTCTGCGCGCCGCTTGCCCGTCTTGCCGGGCTGCGCGTCGTGACGACGGTGCACTCGCTCGACTTCCGGGGCGGCAAGTGGGGCCGCGTCGCGCGACGTGTGTTGCGAGTGGGGGCCTGGTGCTCGGCACGAGTTCCGCATCGCACCATCGTCGTCTCGAGGCAGCTTCAGGCCTACTTCGCCTCCGAGTACGGATGCGACGCAACCTATGTCCCGAACGGAGTGAACGTGCCGGCGGTTGGCCGCGCGTCAGTGACCGAGCAGCGTGAGAGTGGCCACTTCCTATTCCTCGGCCGGCTCGTGCCGGAGAAGGGCGTGCATACGCTCATCGAGGCGTACCGCGGAATCGCGACCGATGTGGCGCTCGTGATCGCCGGGCCCTCGAGCCACTCCCGCGACTATGAGACGCAGCTGCGTGAGCTCGCACGAGGCGACTCGCGGATCTCGTTCGTGGGGCCTGCCTACGGCGACGACAAGGCCGACCTCGTGCAGCACGCTTACGTTCTGTGTCAGCCTTCGACGCACGAGGGCCTTCCGATCGTGCTTCTCGAGGTGATGAGCGAGGCGGTCTGCGCGATCGTCAGCGACATTCCCGAGCACCTCGAGGTTGTATCGACGGAAACGGGTGAGCACGCCGCGATCGTCTTTCGAGCGGACGACGTGAGCAGTCTACGCGACGCGCTGACGACGGCGCTCGCGCGTCCCGACCTCGTGGCCGAGATCGGTATCGCCGCGCGTGAGATCGTGATAGATCGGTATAGTTGGGAGGATGCAGCCTCCGAGGTGGAGGCGATCTACCACGAGTTGATCAGGATGTAGGACAGCCTGCGCGTCCCGGTCGCCGCGTCGCGGTGACATCCGCTCGCTTCGACCACGAGACCGAGAAAGTCATCGTCATTCCGAGGAACCGGTTGCGGATGATTCGGAAGTCCGTGATCGCGGTTTTATGGAGGAGTCGACGGAGATCGCGCTCCGACAGAAGGTGCATGTAGTCGCCGGCGGCCCAGCCCTTGCCGATGGAGATCAGGAACCTGTGGAACCACTTCTTCGGAAGCAGAACGTGAAGGAGAGGGATACGGGTATGAACCTCGATCGGAAAGCGACGATTGGGCGTCGTGAGGTAGCCGCTGCGGGCCACGCGGTGCAGCTCTCGGAGAAAGGCGAGCTGGCTTTCTGACGATCCAACGTGTTCGATCACTGCGTTCGAGTACGCGATGTCGAACTCGTCATCAGCAAAGGGAAGCGCTCGTCCGTCGGCGGTGACGACGCGTATGTGCGGGTAGCGGAGGGAGAAATCGTCAAGGCTTGTCCGCGCGACGGCGACAATGTTCGCCGGATGCGGGTAGTGCTTCTCAAGATAGTTGTCATTTTCGGAGTACTCCTTGTCCGCGACGCCCACGTCGAGAATCGTCTCGTCCTCGCGAGGAGCCACATGGCGTAGAAACTGGTGAAACTTAGCCTTGCGGTTGCGGTGGGAAATCTGATCCGCCAGGGACTCAACGAAGCGCATCGGCACTCGTCACCGCAGGATCTTCTCTTTGGACGCAGTCGAGAATCGGCTTACCCTGGCGCGTCCTCGATGGTCTCGGTCCGAACAAGCCCGTCTTCCGGTCCCTCGAACAGTGCTGGAAGGGAACACTAGACTCCGTTTCGTCCTGATGGTGCTCCTCGACCGCACGCGAGTCTTTCTTGCGCTGGCCCTGGCCGTGCTCGCGTGCGCGCAGACGGCTGGGGATAGTGCGGCAACCACGGACAGGAAAGCCCCACCCCGCGTGAGCGAGGGGCAGGCGTATCCGCGGACGTACCACATCTGGGGCAGCGATCGCAACCTCGGAGCACTGGCACGCTACGACATGGTCGTCGGCTATGCGTACTGGAATGTGCGCGCCCTCCGAGAGCGGAACCCGAGGGGCATCTTCCTCCTGAATCCTGGTTTGCAGCCGAACAACCCGCAGGAGTATAGGGGGCTCGCTGTCACGTACGGCGGTGTCAATCGTTGGCAGGGTGCTACCGACCGGCTCAGCGGCGGACCGAAGCTCGGCTTCATCCGACCGTTTGACTCGTACTGGGACGAGCTATACAACGCGGACGGCTCTCGGACGCAGGTGAACGGAACATTCAAGCACGGAGGCTGGAATCTTGCTGATCCCAGCGAGAAAGGAACAGCCGAGCTGGTCGCCAAGGTGCTTGCGCACGCGAGCAAACTGGGGGGGCTCTACCAGAGTGACTGGGACGGTATTCACTCCGACAACTGGATCTATCGTATCGGCGTGAGCTGGTTCTACGGCCCGAACCTCGACACCGATCGCGACGGTCAGGTCGACGACTACGACATCCTCCGGCGCAACTGGGCGAAGGGCCTGACTCGGGTGGGCGTCCTCCTTCGCGCCTACCTCCCGGGGAAGATCGTCGGCGGAAACGGCAACTGGAACATTGCCGCGGGCACCGGCGTCGACTTCCGGCGCTACCTCTCGAGGCCGGACGATCACCTTCGGGGCGCCAATTACACTCTTATCGAGGGTCTCGAGCTATACGCCGGGCGAACCGACGAGATCATCGGCCTCGCCCGCGAATGGCTGGGCCATAGCGATCCTCGCCACCAGCCCCGCTATCTCGCAATCCTGCACAAGCTCGCGGGGGAGCACGACTACAGGTCCATGCGGTGGGGGCTCTCACTCGCGACGATCGTCGGTGCGCACTACGAAGCGTATGCGGTCTCGCACGCCGATATGTTCTGGTACGACGAGTACGACGGCGGCACGGGCATTCGCCAAAGGCACTGGCTGGGGAAGCCGGTCTCGACGCCGCGGAAGCTGCCAAACGGCGTCTGGCGGCGGGACTTCCGGAACGGCATCGTCCTGCACAACTCGACGACCTCGCCCCAGACGATCTCTCTCGAGGGCCCGTTCGTCCGCCTGGCCGGAGCCCAGGACGCAGCGGTCAACAACGGGGCGGTCGTCAACAAGGTGACGATCCCTCCTTCGGACGGGCTCTTCCTCAGGCGTCCGGCTTCGACGAGCTAGGCGGGCGGCCACGCGCGGCTCACGCCGGCGCTCGGCCTTCTAGCTCGTCCGCGACGAGCGTCAACAAGCGTTCGGTCCGGCCCTCCCAGGTGTTGCGCGCGGCGAGCGTCATTCTCCGCTCGACGTCTGCCGCGGTCGAACGGTCGAGCGCAGTCTCCACGGCGCGAACGAGCGCGTCGGCGCCGTCGACGACGACGACGTCGGGCTCCATGCCGCTCAGACTCGGCGTACCGCTTGCCACGACCGGTTTTCCTGCGGCGAGATACTCGTACACCTTCAGGGGGAACACATTTCGCATGTACGCGCTCGCGATGTACGGACACAGTCCGACATCGAAAGCCGCAACGTAGCGCGGGAGTTCTTGGTAGGCCTTCCAACCGAGCCAGCGGACGTTGGGAAGCTCGGCCAGCCGGTTCACCTCGTCCTCTGCTCCTGGTCGTGCTGGACCGATGAGCAACAGCGTCCAGCGAGGGCGCTCGGCGGCTACCGCTCTGAGCATCGTGAAGTCGACCTTCCCTGCCGTCAGGTTGCCTGCAAAACCGATCACAGGCCGTAGGAGTTCGCGAACCTCCGGAGCCGCAAGGCTGCGGTTCGCCGCGGGAGCGAAGTGTGGGTAGTCCGCAGCGTTCGAGACCAGATACGTCTTCGAGTTTGCTTGCCGGTGCCGTTCCGCAAGTGGCTCCGTCGTCGCGAATACGATCTCCGACCGCCGGCCCACCTCCTTGTCGGCGGCCGCAACCAGGGCCATCCGTCGCGGGTCCGGAGCGTACTGCTCCGCGTAATCGTCGACGCAGTCGTACACCGCGAATGTCTCGCCCAGCTTGCCGATCAGGGATACCGCACACGGGTCGTAGATCCAGAGCACAGTCGGCGGCGGCAATCTCTTCACCGCTCGTCGCAGCATCCCGGCGGTGACGCCGAAGTTGAACCTGCTGGCGAGCTCGTACTTCTTTCCCCAGGGAACGACGTTGAGTGCGCTGCGAACGCGTATGCCGCCCTCTACGAGTTCGCCGGCTAGCCTACTGTGCAGCTCCCTCGACGGATGCCGAAGGATACGGCTGGCATCCCGCCAGAGAAACGAGCCGCTCTCGACGAAGAGAACCTCATGGCCGCGTCGCGCGGCGCGGCGCATGATCTGCTGGCGGTTCGTCGGGAGATCCGTGCCCCATGCCTGAGGAGAGACGCAGACGATCGAGAATCGCGCCTTCTCCGCGGGAGCGGACATGCTCAGCGCGTCCCGCCTTGCGTTCGACGGCCCGCGTGAGGCCGCCATCGCACGCGCCGCCCAACCGGCTCGCTGCCGAGTCGGCGCTCGGCGACGGCGACCAAGTCACTCTCGACCTGATTGAGACGTTCGACCCACGAATGTGCTTTCGCTGACGCGATGCCGGCTTTCCCCATCGCCTGTCGGCGCGCAGGATCTGCTGCCAGCGCGTCCATCGCATCTCGCAGAGCTCTGACCTCGAACGGCTCTTGCAGTACGAAGCCCGTCTCACCGTCGTCGATGGTGCGCGACGCGCCCGCAGCGGCGCTGACGATTGGCGGAATGCCGCAAGCCATGGCCTCGATCGGCGTGACTCCCCAGACATCGGCGCGTGTCGGGAGCACCAAGGCGTCGGCAGCCTGGTAGAAGCGCCACGCATCGCTCCGCGCTCCGAGGAAGCGCACCAGCCCGCCCACTCCGTGACGCACGGCGAGGCTCCCGAAGGGCTCCTTCGGCCCGCTTCCGACCACCAGGAGCATCGTCTTCGTGCGCGCTTCCGCGAGTGCCAAGATCGCTCGATCGAGACCCTTGCGCGCGAAGTCGCTGCCACAGAAGAGCAGAACGAACGTGTCCGGCTCGTGAATGCCGGCAGCGGCGCGGGCAGCGGCCTTGTCCTCCGGTGGACGGAACTCGTCCAGATTGACGGCGGGCGTCACGACGCGGACGTGCTCCGAGGCTATCCCGTAGCGCCTGGCCAGTGCGTCCTGTACCGACGGAGCGGCGGCATGGATGCGGCGCAAGCCGGGGTAGGCAAGAGCCTTTCGCTCGAGCAGCCGTCGCACGGCGTCGCCCGGATGGCGGACTGCCGCCGCAGCGTAGCGCCAGCCCGCAATCCCCTGCAACCGCGCCTCATCGCGCGCGACACCGGGTACGTGCAGGACGTTGGAGACCCAAGTGCTCGGTGCACACGTATGAACAACGTCGAATTCTTCGCGCGAGAGAAGTGCGGCCACGTTGCGGGCGAAGGATCCGAGCTCCCGAGCGGAGAAACGACTTCCATCCCCGACATGCGAGACGGGAACATCGTGGAAGGCGCAGTCGGGCGCCAGCGCGCGCTCCGTCTGCCCGCCGACGGAAAAGACATGAACCTCGTGATGTTGCGAGAGATGGCGGGCGAGCTCGACGGTTCCGCGCGGCAGGCTTCCCGCGAGATGGAACGAACGGTAAACGAGCGCGACGCGCATCCTACGACGCGTGCCTGCGCGGATACACATGCGCTCGGGTGAGCGATGCCCAAGCCCTCACCAGGTGCAGAGGGCGTGCTTCGATGTGCATCTCTGATCCACGGCAGGTCCCTTCCGGCTCAAGCCGGCTCTCGTCGGCGCGCCTCGAGGGCGACGAGGCAGGGCAGGGTCATCAGAATCCAGATCGTCATGCTCATCTTCGGGTCGGTCAAGATCGGTCCGGAGGCGGCGTTGACCATGAACGCGAACCAGGTCGCAAGGGACCAGGCGACTAGCGCCTGTCCGACGGGACCTGCCCGCCGCAGTCGCCGCACAGCATCGACCACGAATGTAGTGAGGAGAATGAGGAGCGAGGCAAGCGCAAGCAGTCCACCTCCGGCGAGAATCCAAATGAACGAGTTATGTGGATCGCCTTGAATTCTTATGACCTGGCTCTCGAGGGTGAACGTCGTTTTCCGCCCGAATCCCAGGCCGGTCAGCCACTCGTCTTCGATCCCTTCGAGCGCAGCTTTCCGAGCGCGCTCGCGCCAGCGCACAGCCCCGTCGTTCGTTGACGTGCCAGATAGGCGTGCCTGGAGTGTGGGCACGAGCGTGGGCTGTACCGTAGGCACGAGAAGCGCCCCGAGCACGAGAGCCGGTGCAAGTAGCGGGAGGAGCACTAACACCGTTCTCCTCAGGTAGCGGCGTGTAAGCAGGAGGAGCGGCACGATCAGGACAACGGCTGCGTAGGTGGTTCGACCGAACGACACCACGATCCCGAACAACGCCAAACCCGCGATGCCGACATGAACGAACTGTCGTCCCGGCCGGCGTTCGAGCTCCAGATTGAGCAGCGCGCACACGAGACTCCCGGTGAGATAGATGGCTACGCTGAGGGCGAGAACGCGCACTCCGCCCGTCGTGAGCACCACTGACTGTGTCTGCGATGTGCCGGTGGCAAGATAGTAGATCGCCCAAAGGGCCTGGATGACAGCCCCGGCGTAGAACACGATGGTGATCGCACGCCAGGCTGCAACCACACCGACATCGGTAAGGGTGAGCGCGATACCCGCGTAAAGGACGAGCCGTACCGGCTCTCCGATAATGCTCGCCCCGTATCGCTCGTGTCCGATGAGGACGCCGCTCAGGACAGTGATGATGAGGAGGATGAGCGGCCATCCGAGCACCGGCGATAGCAGGCCAGAGTCGCGGGCGGGGGCTCGTGATAACCGCGACACGAGCCAGGCTCCGAGCGCGAGCAGAAGCAGGACGTCCGTGAGGAAGACCGTCGTCCCTCCAGTGAGCGGCAGCGGTTGTGCGAGGAAGCCCAGGCCAGTGAAGTTGATCGAGAGCGCGGCCCAGGCCAGAAGCGCCCGATGTGACTCAACGAGCCCACCGAACGCGATGACGGCCGCCGGCAGGACGCCGAGCACGACTGCGAGTAGGAGGGTCTTCTGGCCGACCGCAGCTCCCAGCCCCAGGAGAACATTCACCGCCGCCGCCGTGCTCGCAAACACCGCTACGACGAGCCAACGGGGCGCTTGTCGTAGGAGTGCGCTCATGCCCTCCTCACTCGAGAGGCTGGCGTACTCGACGCTATCGTGGGCGCCATGAGCTGATGCTGTCCCTGGGTGCTACCGGACACGGCTGGTCGCTCGCTAGTCGTAGCCGTAGTCGGACAGGTGGCCTTCGCGGTTGACGACGAATCCGAGGAGGTTTCCCCCGAGGAGCTCGAGCTTCGCAACGGCACGATCGACGCGCCGTGTCCCCTGCTTCTTCGTGACGACGAAGACGACGTTGGCAGCCGGATGCGCGGCAATGTGCGTCGCATCGGCGCCGACGAGGACCGGCGGCGAATCGATCGCGACGATGTCGTACTCGCTGCTTGCTTTCGTCAGGAGATCGCGTACTGCGTTCGAGCCTGTGATGTCCCCAGCCCTGGGAGTGGGCAGGCCGGCAGTGAGGACGTGCAGGCCTGGAATGCCCGGGATCGGCTGCGTCAGAGCATGGAAGTCGAGCCGGGAGTAGATCACCTCGGTGAGGCCGGGGGATCGTGGAATGCCGAAAATCTCGTGGACGTGAGGGTGCCGCAGATCGGCATCGACGAGGAGTACGCGGCGGTCGTTCACCGCCGAGACGAGAGCGTAGTTGGCGGCAATCGTCGACTTGCCCTCGCCCGGATCGGCGCTGGTGAAGAGCATGAGGTTGCCCCGGCGCGAGTCGGGGACGAGCTCGAGCGCTACCCGGAGGCTGCGGAACGGCTCTGCGGAAGGCTCTACGGGCTCGACGAGCCCACGGATCTTCAGGCCCCGCGGCGCATCGACCCTACTCGCCACGGCTGGCAACCTCGGGTGCGCCGATCGACCATCGTGTCGGCCCCGCGAGCGCCTCCGTGGTCATGACCGTTGCCGAGCCTGCGGGCAGATCCGGTCTCGGCGAGAGCACCTCCTGGGGCCCTTTCAAATGCAGCGTCGGCACGGTGGCCAGAACCGGACGCCCGAACCTCTCCTCCCACTGGTCGACTTCTGGGAGCCGGTCCGCGAAGAAGTTGCGCCCAAGAGCCAGAGCGCAGTTGAAGAGGAGTGCGAACAGCACAGCGAGCGCAATCGTAAAATTCGTCCGAGGCAGGATGGGAATGGTCGGGGCTGTTGCGCTGTCGATAACGACGATCTGGTCGCGGAGCGTGCCTGTCTCGCGGATGAACCTCCGCAGGCCACCGGTCGTTGCATTGGCGACGAGCGCAGCTGCCGCCGGGTTCTCGCTTCGGGCGGAGATCGTGAGAAGCTCGATCTCCCCCACCGGAGTCGCCGATATCGATATGTCTTCAGGGGACACCTGACCCTCGAGACTCTTGGCGACGCGCTCGTACATCGAGCGCGTCTGCACAATCCTTGCGTACGTCTGAGCGAGGCGCTGTCCCAGCTCGAGCGAGCCGAGAGATCCGTACGCCTCCGCGGGAGTCCCGCGCTGCTGGATACGGATCAACGCGTTCGCCTCGTAAATCGTAGGCTGCGTGCGGGTGAACGCGTAGGCGGCGAGACCCGCGACCGCGGTTAGTAACACGATCATGACCCGATGACGCCATAGCGTGAGATACACGTTGCCCGCAGGCATGTCTCAGAGGTTAGCTGCGAGACTGGTCGCGTCAACGGCGCGCGATTTCCGCAAGCGCCCTCTCCCAGCGGACGATCACGGCGTCCCAGCTGTACCGGTCCCCCGCGAGTCGACGAGCGCGGGCGCGCAGCTCCGGGCCCAACAGCGGAAGAAGTCGGCGGATCGCGGCGGCAAGGGCGTCGGCGTCGGCGGCTGGGGCGACGAACTCTGCTCCGAGATCACCGACGATCTCCGGTGTTGCTCCCACCGCGGTGCCGAGCGTCGGAGTACCCGCGGCCAGCGCCTCCACGGTCGACATTCCGAACCCCTCGTATACGACGGTCGGGAGGACGAAGAGGTCGGCGGCCGCGTAGAGGCTTCGAAGATCATCCTCCGAGACGTGGCCGAGCAGGCGCACACGACGGTCCAGGCCGAGCTCGTGGACACGTCGCTCGAGAGCGTCGAGCGAAGTTCCGCTTCCTGCAACAGCCAGGACTACGTGGGGGTCGTCGATCACTGCGAGCGCCTCGATAAGCACGTCGATGCCCATCCGCGGCTCGATCCGACGGGCCGTAAAGAGCAGTAGGCCAGGTGGGATCCCGAGTCGTGCGCGGCACGCCTCTGGATCACGCGGCTCGGCAAAGAACGCGTCGTCCACGCCGCCGCCGACGACGTGAACACGCCCCAGGGCCTGCGGGTGACGGCTGTACAAGAGCTCCTCGCTGAAGCGGCTCAGAACCAGGACGCCGGTCGCGCCCTGGACGGCCTTCCGCTCGAGCGCGACGAGTACCGGGTCGAGGGCGTACAAGCCCGCGCGTCGCATCCCGGCGAGGCGCCGGCGTAGGAATCGCATCTCGAGGACAGCGGAGGCGTGGAACACGAATGCGAGCGGGGCGTCCAGACCGGCCGCGCTAAGTCCAGCGGCGTTTGTCGTCTGATGTGCAACCAGGAGGTCGAAGGGTCGCGTGCGAAGCGATCGCGCATGGCGGAACGAGATCACCGGGTCGGCCAATGTCTGTGGGAACGGCCCGCGCCGAAGAACTCTCCGTACTTCGACGCCTCCGACGTCTTCAACCGCTGCCAGGCTCCGGTGAGCCAGCGTCAAGACGACGACTTCGTGACCAAGCCGGGCGAGCGCGTGCGCCGTGTCCGCTGCGACGCGCGCCGATCCCCCGACGACGTCCGGTGACCACTGGTCCGTCGCGACGAGAATCCTCATCCGGGGAACTCTGCCGCACTTGGCGAGAGCGGCAGTCGCCACTATCGACGATTCCATAGAAGCTCTTGTTCCGCACCTCACTGCAATGGAGCCGCGATCGAGAGGCGCACGCGTACCCCGGCGCGGTCAGAAACCGATCGCGAGGTGCCGTCGAAGGGCACGGACGCCACGCTGAAGTGCGGAGCGCTTCCGCACAGGAGGACACGGAAGAGGGGAGAATGTTTGAAAGACGAGCTCGATGTCACTCTTCGTCGCATCGGCGGTGCCCTCGGACGAGCCGTTCTTCGCCGGCGCCCAGCCGTGCTTCGGTCCGGACCGATCAGGTTGACGCCACCTGACGTGATAACCCCTGAGCTCGCGCTCGTCTCGCCTGAGCTTGCCGAGGCGGCGCGCGGTCGATTGCCGGAACGTCCCTGGGAGGTCGCGCTCCGACGGTCCGGCCCATCCTTGTCGCGCCATGCCGGCTCGGCTGCAGCGGTCCCGCGGTTCGGGCGGAGGGACGGTCCGCCGTCCCGTCCGCTGGGAACCGCATCGCGCGACCGGGGGCGACGGCGACAGCTTCTACGTCGGCTCGTCCTCGCGACCACGGTGGTCGGCGCCCTGGCCGTCGGCGTCCCCCGCTTGGACGTGTGGCAAACCGGCGACGCGGAGCGCGTGCTCATCACCAACCCGCCTGTGCCTACCACCTCCGGCGAGATTCAGGTCGAGGCACCTTCCCGTTTGCTGCCGAGCACGGGCTACGTCGTTTCCCCGGGCGGCAGCTTCATGACAGACGCATCGGGCCGCACGATCGAGTTCTTTACGCTCCCGCTCCGCTGCGGTACCCGTCAGCTCGTGATCCAGGGGATCCCGCTGTCCGGGCCGTCGCTGCGGTTCGTTGGGAAGGCGGCCGGTCGAGCGATAACCGTCCGCCTCAGTGGGCGGATCCTCGATCGGGAGCACGTCCGCGGCGTCGTCGCGGCCCGCGGATCGTTGTGCGAGACCGATCCCGTCGCGTTCTCTGCCCGCGTGAGCTGAGGGTCGGACACTCGACGGCGCATTCGTCGCTCACCGCAGCGTTGACGCTGGGGCAGAGGAGTGTGACCGCTCCCCGAACAGACCGAGAACCAGCCGACGTACGAGCACGTCGATCTCCGCCGCGGTGCGAAACATCACTTTGGCCGGCTTCCCGAGTGGGTCTCGTACAACGGGCGCGGCCCGGTCGGGACGATAACGCACCCTCCGCGAGTCCGCGTCGACGATCGCGGCGCGCGCCCGTGCAATGGAGTCGCGCTCCCACGGCACCTCGTCCAGCAGGGTGACGAGCTCGCCCAGGAGGAAGGCCCGAGCCGGTTCCGCATGTCCATCGACCACCGCAGCTGAGACGTGGGACTGCTCGAATCCGAGCACGAGATCCGCGGCGGCGAGGTCGGCATGACGGAGACTTCGTGCCCGGTGCTCCGTGAGGTCGACGCCGAGTCGCCGTCCGGCGTCGACTGCGTGCGGGAGCGCGGGTAGAGGCCCGACGTCGAGCGTCCCCACCGAGGAGACGGCCGTCCTGATGCCGATGCTGTGGCGGCGAAAGAGAGCTTCGGCAAGGGCGCTCCGAGCGCGGTTCCCTGTGCAGACGAAGACGACCTCGAAGGCGTCCTCACACCGCGCCTCCATGCACCCCCCTCTGCCTGTCTCGGCCAAAGATCTGACAGTTCACGCGGTCTCATGATGACGTCGTTCCCATGCCACCGGATCGATCCGGCGTCGCACAGGATGTCCGAGACGCCGTCCCACCCCGTGCCCACGCCGCGAGGTGCCAAGGTGCCCATGTCGTGACGACGACGCCGTCCGCCGTCTCGAATACCGCGGTCGCTGCCGCGTTTCCCTGGAATGTAAGCTCCAGGTCGGGTTCGAGCTCGTCGCCTGGATCCGGGCGGGCTCGAGGCCCAGGATCCCCCGCATCAGATCGAAGTGGTGTATCGCCATGTCCCAGAGCAGCGGCTCCTCCATCTCGTGCTGGAACCCGCGCGTTGCGAGCTCACTCGAGATGTTGACGTAGGCGGCGCCGATTCGACCGAGAGCACCTGTCTCGATGAGCTGGGCCACCGTACGGGCGCCGGCCCGGTGGCGGTACTGCTGGCTCACCATGACCACTCGCCCGGACGAGGCGGCGCGCTCGACGACCAGGTGGGCATCGGCGAGCGTGCTGGCGAAGGGCTTCTCGATCAGACAGTGCAGTCCGCTCTCGAGAGCTTCGAGTGCGAGTGGTGCGTGAATCGCCGGAGGTACGACGATGAGCGCCGCATCGGTCTCGACCGCCCCCACCGCAGCGGTGATCGAGCTGAAGCAGGCCGAAGGAGCGACCCCTGCAGCGGGCCGCGCACGAGAGCCGCCTCATCCGTGTCGACGAGGGCGGCCAGCTCCCAGTGCGGCGATGAGCGAACCACTGGAATCCAGCTTCCGCCCCAGAACCCCACGCCCGCGACGATCAGTCGCATAGTGCGATTGGAGCATACGTCGAGCGGTTCAGCCACAGATACGTCGTATCATCCCCGTTCTCAGCTCGCCACGGTCGGTGAGGGGAACGGCGCGTACGGGGAAACTCGAGGAAGAGGACGCTTGACCCCAACCAACCAGGCCAGCGCGTTCTATGTCGCCGCGGAGTCAAGACACTTCCTCGGCCTGGTTGCGCTGATCAACTCCTTGCGCCTCGTAGGGCACCACGAACCCATCTACGTCGGAGATTGTGGCCTTGTCGAGACCCATCGTCGCCGACTCGCCGCGCACGCGACGCTCGTCGAGACGGACGGCGCGAGGCCACCCCATCTGGCGAAGGTGGTCGCTCCGCTCTTGCACCCGGCGGACGTCATGGTGCTGATCGATGCCGACATCATCGTCACGCGACCTCTCACCGAGTTGATCGACTACGCGAGCTCCGGGAGGATCGTCGCCTTTGCCGATGAGGTCGTGCATCGCTTCGACGAGCGGTGGTCGCGACTGCTCGGACTTGGACCGCTCCGACGGCAGCCGTACGTGAACAGCGGGCTCGTCCTCGCCGACCGCGAGCTCGGCGCGACGCTTCTTCAACAGGTAGCGGTGGGCTGCCAGCAGGTCGACGTCTCGTGCACCTGCCTCGCCACCGGCAGCCCTGACTACCCGTTCTACTACCTTGACCAGGACGTTCTGAACGCTCTCCTCTGCGTACCCGGTGGAGAAGCTGGAGCTGCTCGATCACCGATTCGCCCCGTTCCCGCCCCGGAGTGGCACCTCGTCGCGTCGCAGCCGCAGGGCGACGTCCTCCCCCAATAGCAGCCGCGCGAGCAGGAGCGAGTAGAGGTTCCAGCGCGTCGCTGCAATCCAGGGCTTGTCTGCGATGTGGTGGAGCGCGAAAGACTCATCGCCGTCCTGATACGAGCAACGCAGCGTAGCCTCGTCGACCACCCGAATGCCTGCGACTGCAGACGGGGCCGATCGCGTGGCTCGACAAGCGGCGAAGCGACGCAGTTGCGGCTCTCCACACGACGCGCGGTAGGCTTGCCTGCCGGAGCCGGCTGGCTCGACGCGTCAGGCGGGGCTAAGAGGACGATGCCTGCTCGGACACTGTTCGTCGGTCTCGATGCATTCGACCCGTTCCTACTCGAACGCTGGAGCGCAGAGGGCCGCCTGCCGCGGTATGCCTCCCTCACGCGAGATGCCGCCGCTTTCAGCCTTTCGAGCCCGCTCGCCGCCATCGGCGCCGGCCTTTGGCAGGAGCTGATCACCGGGAGGTCGTGCGGACGGCTGGGGTATTCATGCCGGGCCCGACAGCTTCACACCGGTGAGACCGCGGTACGACGGGTCGAGACCCACGAGGTCGATCCGCGCGCGTTCTGGACGGCCGTCAGCGACGAGGGCAAGCGGGTCGCGGTGATCGATCTCCCTCAATCCGTCCGGCCGCCGGAGTTGAACGGGGTGTTCGGCGGCGGGTGGGGAATCCACGACCGGCTCTTCGGGCAGCACAGCCTGCCGCCCGACCTCTTCGGTGAGCTGCGCGCCCGCCACGGCGACTACCCGCTCTGGTCGCGGCCGTGGCTGCGCCAGACGACAGCGGCGTGCGACGGGCACGACGGCAGCCCGGAGGCATACGAGTACTTGCTTGACGACCTCCTTGCCGGCATCGAACTGAAGACTGATCTCCTGCTCGACGTTCTCGGACGGGACGAATGGGACCTCTTCGCCTGCGCGTTCGGCGAGGGCCAGTGCAGCGGGCACCAGCTTTGGCATTTCTACGACGCGCGGCGCCGGAAGGTCATGACCGCCTCGCCAACGGCATCCGGAGCGTCTACGAGCGCGTCGATTCCTCCCTGGGCAGGCTGATCGACGCGGCGGGACCGGGCGTGACCGTGTTTGCCGTAGCGAGCCATGCGTTCGTCGATCCGACGGGCGGGCAGCAGCTGATTCCGGAGGTGCTCGTCCGGCTCGGCTACGGGTCCGGCCGTGGGGCCTCTGTCCGAGCGCGATCGAAGGTTCCGCCGGGAGTGCGGAGGCTGGTTCACAAGGTGCTCCCTCGCGGCGCCACTCAGACGTTGCAGGCGCGAGCGGGAACGCTGCCGAACCCGCTGGATTCCCCGCTGACGCGCGCCGCTGCGCTGGACGGCGACCGCTGCAGCTGGATTCGGCTCAACCTCGACGGGCGCGAACCTCATGGTGCAGTCGAGCCCCGAGCCGAGGCGGACGGAATTCTCGCCGACATCCGGGCCGAGCTTCTGGTCCTCGAGCACCCGCATACGGGCGCGAGGATCGTCAGGCAGGTCCAGAGCGCTGCCGAGGCATTCGGTGCGGACCATCACCCCGACGTCCCGGATCTGATAGTCGACTTCCGAATCGATCTGGGAATGCTCGATGCCTGCCGCTCGAGTCGCGTCGGGCTGTTCGCGTTCCGTACGCGCCGGCGGCCCGGCGACGCGGTGCCCATCCACCGGTTCCCTCCCGGCTCTGGATCGCCGGCCCCGACATCTCGGGGCCTGCCCCTGCGGGTGAAGGAAGGGCGGTCGATCTCGCGGCGACGATCGTCTCGCAGCTCGGCGTCTCCCAGCCTGATTGGCTCGAAGGAACGCCGCTGATCTGAAACGGAGCTATGCCGGCACGCGTCATCGTCATCGGTCTCGATTCGTCCGAGTCGACGCTCATCGAGCGTTGGACATCGGAGGGCAAGCTCCCAGCGCTGGCGGAGCTCTACGAACAGGGTCAGACGTACGACCTCGACAACTGCTGGAGCACGCTTCCCACCTCCGTCTGGCCGGAGCTGACGAGCGGTCGCGCGCCCGGGCGGCTCGCGCTCTTCTTTCCCCCCAATCAGCTCCGCACCGGGGAAGTCGAGCTGCGTCCTGTCTCGCCCGATGAGGTCGATCCCCGCGGCTTCTGGACGATTGCGAGCGACGCCGGAAAACGTGTGGCCGCAATCGACCTTCCCTGGACGGTTCCTCCCCGAGACCTGAACGGCATCTTCCTCGCCGAGTGGGGAACGCACGACCGCTGGTTCGGGACAGCGAGCTTCCCGCCCGCGCTTGCCGTGTCGACCCGGCAGCGGTATGGCGAGTACCCGGTGCGGCTCTGCGACCACGACTACGGCGACTCGACCGCGGAACGTCTACAGCTCGCGGCCGAGCTGGTCGAAGCGGTCGACCATGAGACGCGTCTGCTGCTCGACCTGCTCGGACAAGGCGAATGGGATCTCTTCGCGTGCGCCTACGGCCAGTTCCAATGCGTCGGCCACAACTTCTGGGGCTTCATGGACACGCAAACCCGCGTTCCGGACGCGATTCGCAACGCCATCTTCGACGTGTACTCGAAAGTGGACGAGGGCGTCGGCGCACTCCGGGCAGCGGCTGGCCCCGAAGCCGTCTCCGTCGTCGTCGCGAGCCACGGCATGGGGCCGCTCGCCGGCGGCCCGCAGCTTCTCCATGAGGTTCTCGTCAGGCTCGGAGCCGGGTCGGGCAAGGGGTCGGCCGCCAAGGTCCGCTCTCGACTCCCGATCGGCGTCCGCAGCACCATCAGGAAGCTCGTCCCGGCTCCACTGAGGCGCCCTCTCCAGCGGGCCGCTGGATCCCTTCCTGCGCCGCTTGCGTCCTCTGCGACGAAAGCGGTGGCTCTGCCCGCCGACATCGGCGGCTACGTGCGCCTGAATCTCGAGGGCAGGGAGCCGAACGGCTCAGTGGAACCGGGCGCGGAAGCCGAAGCCGTCCTCGCGGAGCTCCGTCGCGCCCTTCTCGAGCTGGAGGATCCGGCGAGTGGCGAGCGGATCGTCGTCGGCGTCGTGTCCGCGGAGGAGGCGTTTGGACCAGATCGTCACCCGGACGTGCCCGACCTGATGGTGAGCTTTCGTCACGACCTGGGGCCGCTCGACGCATGTATGTCCGATCGTGTCGAGCTGGTGAATGTCCCGCATCGGATCGTCAACCGAAGCGGTGACCACACAGGGGAGGCGCGCCTCTGGCTAACCGGGAAGGGGATCCTGAGGCCTGAGGCCGTGGGGCGCGCCCATGCTCTCGATGTCGCTCCCACGATCCTCTCGTTGCTCGAGGTTCCGATCCCGAGCGATCTTCACGGCCGGTACCTCGTCGAGCGCGACCGCTCAGCGCCGAAGGACCCAGCCTAACGCCGGTGGATCAAGACCTTCGGGCGGTCGCGTGCGAACGCAGATGGCTGTATCCTCAGACTCAGGGTGGCTGTGTTCTGGGGCTGGGGGAAGGCGATTGCGTGGGTAACCGCGTGTCTCCTCATGGCGGTGATGTTCACCGCGTCAGACGCTCGCACGGCGAGCGCTGCCACGCCGACGATGACGGCCCTTGGCGATTCGTTGACCCGTGGCTGGGGTGCGGGGGGCAGCGCAGGGGATTTCGTCAGCGCTTCGTGGTCCACCGGGACAGACACCACGGTTGCCTCGCATTTTCAGCGACTCGCGCCGCTGCAGCCCGGGTTGGCGGCGTCGAATGTAGCCGTGTCCGGTTCGAAGATGGCTGCCACGTCGACGCAGGCCGACGCGGCTGTGTCTGCAGGCGCAACGTACGTGACGCTTCTCTCCGGGACGAACGACGTTTGTACCTCGAGCGTCGCGTTGATGACGAGCGTCTCGGACTTCACAGCACAAGTTCGGACGACGCTGACGAAACTGGCGGCGATTTCCGGCACGAAGATTCTCGTCGCCTCGATCCCGAACTGGCACGCGCTCTGGAGCGACCACAACACCAACCCGACCGCGGTTTCGGGTTGGGCTATGCGGAACGTCTGTCCGACTATTTTCGGGGGCGACACAACAGATGAAGATCGAGCCGCAGCCCGCCAACGCATCACCGACTTCAACACGGTTCTGGCGACGGTGTGCGCCGAGTTCGCGCCATGCACCTACGACGGTGGCGCGACGCATGCGCTGCGCTTCGCGCCGACCGATCTTGCATTCGACTTCTTCCATTTGAGCGTTGCCGGTCAGGCGCGACTCGCAGAGGCGACGTGGAACGTGGGTCCGTTTACCCAGCCCCCGGTCAACCAGTCGCCACCGACGGTGTCGGGGACGGCGCAGGTAGGGCAGTCGCTGTCGACGTCGACCGGGACCTGGTCGGGCAGCCC